>CAZDLS010000065.1:0-7778 GCA_964506425.1 uncultured Planctomycetia bacterium
AGGTCATAGGCCGTGATGCCGACGTTGTCGGCGACACCGGCCTGCGCGGCCCCGTCGTGGGCGATCTTGAAGCTGCCGATCGCGCCCGGACCGATGGCCAGCGTCCCCTCCGTATCGTCATCCGCGCGGCCGCTGCCCGAAACACCGATGTTGATCGTCTCGGCCTTGGTGTCCGTGACCGCCAGGACGCACACGCCGTAATCCCCGGTCACATACGTGTACTGCGCCGTGTCCGAGCCCGAACCGCCGTCAATAAAGCCGCCGTTGCCGGTCTCCCGCGCCCAACCGATGGCCGTGGCCGTGCCGTCGGTGTCGACCGTGATGGTGCCGGTGTAGCCGGTGACCGTCCCTGCGTTGGCGTCCTTGGCGGTGATCGTCACCGACTCCGCCACGCCCGCGTCGCCGTTCCCGTCGTGCGATAACGCGAAGTGGTGCAGGCCCGCCGCATTGATGACGAGGTTGCCTTCCGTGTCGTCGTCGGTCTTGGACCCTGCGGCGACGGAGATATTGATAGGCTCCTCGACCGTGTCGGTCACGGTCAGGGTCACGACCCCGTCATCCGTCGCGTCGAAGCGATACGTCGCCGTGTCCGCGGTCGGGCCGCCGTCGGTGAACGTGCCCGCGCCCGAAGAGAGCGCCCAGGTGATGGTGGTCTCGGTGCCGGTCGTATCGATGTTGATCAGGCCCGTGTAATCCAGGAGGGTCTCGTCGTTCGCGTTCTCGGCCGTGATCGTCACGGTCTCGGGTACCCCGGTGATGGCGTTGCCGTCGTGGCCGATCACGAAGTGATCGATACCGGAGGAAACGATGGTCAACGACCCGTGCGTGTTGTCATCCGTCGCCCCGCCGCCCGATGCCTCGATGTCCAGTTCCTCCGCTGTATCGTCGGTCAGGCCGAGCGTCACGACCCCGCTGTCTCCGGGGTCAAAGGTATAATCCGCCGTATCGTCCCCGCCGCCGCCGTCGGTGAAGGGGCCGGCCCCGGAGGAGAGCGCCCAGGCGATGGCGCCGGAGCCGTCCGTGTCCACGGTCAGGCCGCCGCCATAATCGGTCTTGGTGTTGCCGTTCGCGTCCTTGGCGGTCACGGTGACGGCCTCTTCCACGTCCGTGACGCCCGTCCCGTCATGGCTGACGACGAAATAACCCAAGACACCGGGCTTGACGACGAGGCTGCCTTCCGTGTTGTCATCGGTCTTGCCGCCGCCCGAGGCCGAGAGGCTGAGGGTCTCGGTCTTGGTATCGTTGACGGTAAAGGTGACCGTGCCGGCGTCTCCGGGATCGAAGGTATAGTCGGCCGTATCATAGGAAGGCCCGTTGTCGGTGAAGACTCCCGCGCCGGAAGAAAGGACCCACGTGACGGCGGTGACCGTGCCGTCCGTATCGAGCGTCACGGTCCCCGCATAGTTTGTCTTCGTATTATTGTAGGTGTCCTTGACCGTAAGCCCCACGCTCTCCGGGGTACCGGCCTGCGCCTCGCCGTCATGGCTGAGGACGAAGTGGTCCAGGCTCGTGGGCCCGATGACCAGATTCCCCTGCGTGCCGTCATCCTGTTTCCCGCCGCCCGAGGCCGAGATGTCCAGGGTCTCGACCGCGGTGTCCGTCAAGGTAAAGCTCGCCTGGCCGTTGTCGCCCTCGTCAAAGGCGTAGGAGGCCGTGTCGCTTCCTGAGCCGCCGTCGAGGAAATCGCCGGCACCCGAGAGCTTGGTCCAGGCGATCGCCGTGACGGTCCCGTCCGTATCGAGCAGGATCGTGCCGGTGTAATCGGACAACGTGTTCTCGTGCTCATCCTTGGCCACGACGCCCACGGTCTCGGCCACGCCCGCTTCGCCCTCGCCGTCATGCGAAAGGACAAAGTGGTCCAGGACGTTCGGGGAAACGACGAGGTCGCCTTCGGTGTTGTCGTCCGTCGTGCCCCCGCCCGAGACGCTGATGTCGATCGTCTCGGCCAGGAGATCGGTGATGGTGAACGCCGCGGCCCCGGCGTCCGACGAATGAAATGTATAGGCGGCCGTGTCAGCCCCGGCGCCGCCGTCGGTAAAGGCGCCCGCGCCCGAAGACAAGGCCCAGGTGATGTCGCCCGCGCCGTCCGTATCCAGGGTGACGGTCCCTGTATACGCGGTAAGGGTATTGCCCTTGTCATCCTTGACCGTGACGCTCACCGTTTCCGGGTCTCCGGCGAGGGCCGCGTTATCGTGGTCCAGGACGAAGTGGTCGAGCACGAGGCTGATCGGCCGGGTCCCTGAGGAGTTGGTCGCGGTATCCGCTACCGAGAACTCGGCCTGAAATGCGATGCCGTCTATAGGGAACCGGGCATCCAGTGTGTGGCCGTCGGTGACGGTATCGCTCAGACCATAAACGATGTAGAGCTCTTCGGACCCGCTGGCCGCCAGGGCGATACTCAGGCCCGAGAAGACCTTGGAGCCGGAGGTGAACGTCCCGCTGCCCACGAGTTGATCGACACCGCTCGTGTAATCATTGGAGTTGTTGCTGTCGTAATAAAGCTTGACCGAGGCGATCTCCGCGTCCGTGGCCGTGCCTGCGTTTTCAACGGTGACGGACGTCACGGTCTGCGCCACGGCCATCTGGTTCGACAAGGTCACGTCCTGGATCAACACGTCCTGGGCGCCGGCGCCGACCGCATCGGTCGTCACCGCATTGGCGGTCACGGTCACGGGATCGAAGATGAACCAGGCGCTCGTATCGATGACCTGCACCGCGAGATCGGAGAGCTGCCCGCCGTAAAATCGTGTGCACGTCACCTCATCCACGTCCGTGATCTGCGGATACCACCGGGGCCGCGGGAAGAGCGTCCCTGTCCCATTGCAGTTGTTGGAGACATCGGCCCAGGAGCCGGCGACGGTCACGTTCTGCCCAAACGTGGCCGTGAAGGTCAGATCGTTTTTGTCGGCCGTCGTCCCGTTATCCCGCTGGACGACCACGTCCGAAGGGAACTGAATGGCCCACAGGCGCATACCCGAGGTATAAGAATTCTGATACCGGCGGAATCCGACGGTCGAGCCGTCGATGAGCCGCGTGCACACCGCCGTCTGGGACAAGCCGTTCGACGAGTGGCGGTATGTCGTATAGAGCCACGTCCTGGAGGGGTCGACCGGAGGGTTTACGTTGGCCGTCGCCTCCGTGGTCCCGATGCTGGCTTGATACTCGCCTGTCTGGACGACGACCCCGGACTGAGAATGCCATTGGACGACCTGATAGCGGACCTCGCAGGTGTACGTGCCTGAGGCATTGCGCGTCGCCAGGATCGCGTTGTCGGCGGTAAAGTGGACGGTCGCAAACCCTTTAGAGCAATCTCCTACGGCACCGTTGCCGCCGATACGTGAATCGGCGATGATGAACGAACGCGTCTGGTCGATGGACTGCCCCAGCGTCTTGGGCTGCGTCGTGCTGGTGGCGCCTATGGTGATGGAGCCGCTTTCGACGACTTCAAAGTCTTCCTGCAGGGCCTCTACGACAAAATAGGCAATTTCACAATCATCCGTTGTTCCATAACGCTGAAAGGTTATCTGGTTTGTGGCAGAGAAATAACCGGTGGCCTGGTGGTAGGCGGCATTGTTGGCCCCGGAGTCGCCTGTCGACCACATGAGGAGAAAGGCGCGGCTCAGGCTGCTGACGGCAGTGATGGAAACCGGCACGGAGGAAGATCCGCTCGGTATGGTCGCTGTTCCCTGCTGGACCTTCAGGCCCGCCTGCGCAGGGACAACCAAAGATAACAGGGCGACAAAGAAGGCAAGACAAAAACCGACGGCGCGCGCAGCGGACAAAAGATCCCGGCCCGCCTGCCTTCCACACAATAGATCCCGGTCCGACCGCCCTGCGCGACCATCAGGTCTTCCGCGATCATCAAGATGGGGAAAAATATGATTGTTCTTCATACCATATATATAAATATGCAACGGCTGTGCCATTATGACATAAATCTAGAGAAAATTTTCCCTGCTTGAAACCCTTTGAGAATATACAGTTTTACGCCTGTTGGAATCGTGAATTTTTTCAGAAGGACCGCGAACGGCAAAAATATGCAAAATGCTGCGTATCCACTGCCGCACCGCGGCACTATTTACGCAGCATCGAAAATGGAGCCAACTCGTATCCGTGGCAGTAAAAGACCAGGTCTTTTACTGCCAAATTCTGGCAGCCTGGAAAGGATCAGGAAGGGGAGTGGAACTCGGAAGGGTCGATGCCAAGGGACTTGAACTTCTTCTGGAGGTTGCGCCGGTCCAGGCCGATCTCTCGGGCCACGTGGCTGACATTGCCCTGGTGTCTCTTGAGCGCATCGGTGAGAAAGCGTTTCTCAAAACTCTCTATGGCGGACTGGCGTGCTTCATGGAAATCAAGGGTGCGCATCGTCGTGTCGCGGCGGTCAACGCAGGGATCCGAACACACGGCCTCCGGCAGGTCCTCGACGGCGATCTCGTCCCCCTTCTCCATCACCACGGCGCGATGGATGAGGTTTTCGAGCTCGCGGACATTGCCCGGCCACTCATATCCCAACAAGACCCTCAGGGCGCTTTCGCTCAGGCCGCTAAGGGTCTTATTTTCCAAGAGGTTGTATTTTCGGACAAAAAACTCGGCCAAGAGGGATATGTCCTCTTTGCGTTCACGTAACGGCGGGATGACGACGGAGACGACGTTCAGGCGGTAATAAAGGTCCTCCCGGAAGCGCCCCTCTTTGATCGCCGCCTCCAGGTCCTCGTTGGTCGCGGCTACCAGGCGCACGTCCACGTGCCGCGTGTCGGTCTCCCCCACCCGCTTGACCTGGCCGTCCTGCAGGACGCGCAGGAGCTTGGCCTGCATCCCGGGCGCCACGTGGCCGATCTCATCGAGAAAGATCGTGCCGCCGTCCGCCACCTCAAAGAGCCCTTTCTTGTCGGACGTCGCTCCCGTGAAAGCGCCCTTGGCGTGGCCGAAGAGTTCACTCTCCAAGAGGGTCTCGGAGAGCGTGGCGCAATCAACGGGGATGAACGGCTTCTCGCGCCGGCCGCTCAAGCTGTGGAGGGCGCGCGCGATCAGCTCTTTGCCGGTGCCTGTCTCGCCGCGGACCAGGACGGTACTGTGCGTGTCGGCGATCTTGCGCACCAGATCGAAGATCTTGCGCATGCGGTCGTTCTGCGAGACGATGTCCTCGAACGTATAACTCTTCTGTAATTCCTTATGTAGTTCAATGTTCTCTTCCTCAAGCCTCTTCTTCTCCAGGGCCTTATCGATGAGGTGCAGGACATCATCCACCTCAAAGGGCTTGCGGATGTAATCGTAGGCGCCCAGCTTCATCGCCTCAACCGCGCTCTCCGTCGTGCCGTACGCCGTCATGATGATGACGATGACATGCGGGGCGCGCTTCTTGATCTCCTCCAGAAGAGGCATACCGCCCTTCTTGGGCATGCGCATGTCCACCAGGGCCAGGTCAGGGATGTCTTGCGTCAACGTCTCCAGGGCCTGCTTGCCGTCTTCGGCTGTGGAGACCCTGTAGCCGCTGTCAGACAAAAGCTTCGTCAGATACTCCCGCATCCCCGATTCATCATCCACGACAAGGATCCGCTCGTGCGCCATGTTTACCCCTTAACGGCGGTGCCGCGCTTTAAGGCCCGCGTCTTTGGCCCCGGCCTCTGCCTCCGGCAACAGGTTCATGCATCCGCCGGCAGCCAGACGGTGACCGACGTTCCTTCTCCCACACGGCTGGCGACGTCGATCGAACCGCCGTGCATCTTAATGATACCATAACTCACGGAAAGCCCCAACCCGGATCCTTCTCCCGGCTCCTTGGTCGAGAAGAAGGGGTCGAATATCTTATCCAGATCCTGCGCCGGGATCCCCTTGCCCGTATCCTGAAAGATGAAGCGGACATGCCGGCGCTCTTCTCTTTGGGCTTCAGCGCTCCTGATCGTCAACCGGCCGGCCTCCCCCATGCTCTGTTCGGCGTTCAGGATGATATTGATAAAGACCTGCTCCATCTGGATCGCGTCGGCCTGGATGACGGGCAGGTCCGCAGGACCCTCCCGGACGACTTCGATCGCCTTCTTCTCCAGACGGCTGCGTGTAAAGGCCAGCGCGCGCTCGATCGCCTGCGCAACGTCCGTGGGCCCGCGCCGGAACTCCTGCTTGCGGCCGAACTCCAGCAGGCTGTTGACGACGTGCGTGCAGCGCCGGGTATATTCTTCGATCGCCGTCAGCAGCCGGCCCGTCTCCTGAGGGTCCGCAAGGCCCCCCTTCTCCCGCAACTCCTTGAGCAGGATCTGGGCATTGCCCAAAATGATCCCCAGGGGATTGTTGATCTCATGGGCTATCCCGCCCGAAAGGACCCCCAGGGATGCCAGCTTCTCGGAGCTGATCAGCCGGCGCTGTTTCTCTTCCAGCTCGGCCGTCACCTCGGCGATGCGTTCCCGCAAGCGCTCGTTGAAACCTTCGATGGCGCCCTGGTACCGGTTCAAGTCCTCGGCCATCTTATTGAAAGACCGGCACAGCTGGCCCATTTCGTCTTCGGACGCCGCGCAACGCGACGGCGTGAAATCCCCCTGGCCGATACGCCGGGTCAACGCCATCAGCTCCCGCACGGGCTTAAAGACCCGTCGCTTGAAAAACAATCCTATCAACAGACAAAAGACGGCCGTGATCGCCGCCCCCACGCCGAGGACCGTGGCCCCGCGCTCGGCGGACAGGCGCGCCACGCGCGCGGTCGACAAAACGATGCCCACGGCGCCGCCGACGCCCGGACGGCCTTGCGTATCCTGCAAGAACAAGGGGCTGGTGACCTCTATCCGGCGGCCGCCGTCCTTGGCCGTCACGACAAGCTTCTGCGTGCGCATGGCCTGGGCTGCCGACGGATCCTGGGCGTCCGTTAAAAAGTCGGGCCGCCACCCCGAGGCCCCGGAAAAAAGCACATTGAGCCGGTACACGAAGATGCGGATATCCTCGATCTCTTCGTCCGCGAGGATGTTTTCGATCAATCGCTGGACGTAATCAAAATTACGCCGTACCTGGAGTAAGGCCGCGGCCAGAGGAACGGAGAGAGTCTGGGCAAAGGCCGCCGCCTCCTTCTTAAAAAAAGCGGTCTTGTTGCTGCGCAGCGCCGCGAGGCGCTGGCCCTGTTGGGAAGGGAACAGGACCCGGACATGAAGGACGCCGGCCAGGGCGCCCCCCGAAGGGTCCTGCGGGTCCGGCAAGGGCATGAAGTGCGATATCTCCTCGCGACCGCGGCCGGATAGGAGCAGAGACCGCGACGCGCGCTCAGCGACCACCTCCCCGAAGATGGACCGGTCGGTATCCTCGATACTCTGCCACATCCCGCCCCCGGAGCTCGCCGCCAGGATGAGACCATCAGGGGTAAGGACACGGATCTCCTCCACTGCGTCGTCGGTCGCAGCCAGGTCCCGGACCGCGGCCCCCAAACTGGCATAGGCCGCCAGGTCATCCGAGACGATCTTGTCCAGGTTCGCGCCCAGGATCAAAGAAAACAACCGGGCCTTGTCATAGATCCTCTTCTCCAGCTCCCGGCGCTGCCACGTCCCGAGCACGAAGAACCCGGCGGCCAATACCACGCTGATGACCACCATGCGCGCCACCAGGACCACGACCAGGCTATGTCGCCACGAATGCGGCTTCATGTCTTGCCTCTTGCCAAATAATCTTCCCATGTCCGCGCGGCAAAGCACGCCGTGGAAGAAGGCCCGAAAATATTACCGTCCTCCAAAAACGCCAGGCCCGGACAGATACGGCACAAGTTCGTGCGCGGACACGTGGCGCAGGCGCCGAAATCCTCCTTG
>CAZDLS010000065.1:7878-9049 GCA_964506425.1 uncultured Planctomycetia bacterium
CCGGCAAAAAAGCTCCCCGCCCGTCAGGGTGACGAAGAGCGTCCCGGCCCGGCGCAGGCGGCCGGCGGCGAGCGCGATATCTTCCAGCGAGGGCTCGGTATCGTCCTTGACGTTGTAACAATGACAACACGAGAGGTTGCAGCGCCGGGTCAACTCCCACGTCACGTCAAAAGGCCGGCACGCGGCCTTGATCGCCTCTTCGGTCTCCTTCCAGATCTTTTCCATGATGCCGCCTTAACGGTCCGTCCCGGGGCCGGTCGCCTCGATCAGGCGCTCCCGTGCCAGGGACGCCAGGAATTCCTGAAGGTCCGCGTGCGCCCGGGCAGCGTCCACGTCGTATGTCTCCTGCAAAAAACAGGCCAACGCCTCCACGCGCTGCGGCTGCGCCAAACGCAGCCACAACGCCGGCCCGCACCCGTCCAGGATATGGATGCGCCGGGTGGCCCCGGTCACGACGACCACCTTACCGTTGACATCCTGCCAGGCGCACTCAGGCCGCCGCCTTACGACTGCATCATTCTGCCACATAAGATACCTCGGCGCTGCGCCAGGCCCTCTTGCGCTGGGGCCGCGTCCCCATGCCGGACGCGGCAACCGACGGATGGCGCGCCCTGTCTAGGGACGCGGCAACGGACGGATGCGCCGCCTCTATCGGGACCCGGCGGCCGCAATCCAGCAAGAGCCCGAGCATGACCCGGCCCGTCTCGTTGGACGTCAGAAAGAAAAAAACATGCCGCAGGAGCGCGGCCACCGCTTCCTCCAGCGGCAGGCGCGATCCCGGCCGGTCTGCCGCGACACACGTCTCCAGCGCAACGGCCTCGCGGCTGCGGTCCAAGAGAAAGATCTTTTCCAGCGGTACGCACAACGCGGCGACCGGTCCCTCCCAAGCGCCGGCAAAAGGCGTGGCGTACACGCGATAGCCGCCCGGCTGCCGGCGGACGGCGATCAGCTCGTCTCCGAGGACATCGAACGCCCCGGCCGCCTCCCGGGCCAGGGTCGTCTTGCCGCTCGAGGAGGTCCCCGCGAACACAAAACCTCTGCCTGCCGACGCCAGTCCCGCGGCATGCAAGAGAAAACCGTCCCGCTCAAACAACAAGACCGAAGTAAGGACCCTCAGGAACTGGTCCACGACGCCCTCCCGGGGCGCGCACAGGACCTCGACGCGGCGCTG
>CAZDLS010000066.1:0-2721 GCA_964506425.1 uncultured Planctomycetia bacterium
CTTCAAGCCCGCCTCCCTGGCCAGCCTGAAGCTGTTCTCGTAGCAGTCTTTTAAAAGCCCGGCCTCGCCGCGCTTGCCGCCGCCCCACACAGGCCCGGCCGTGTGGATGATCTTTTTGGCCTTGAGGTTGCCCGCGCCGGTCATGACCGCCCGGCCCGTCGGGCAGCCGCCGATCCGGCGGCACTCGGCCATGACGCCGGGCCCGGCGGCGCGGTGGATGGCGCCGTCCACGCCGCCTCCCCCGCGCAGGCCCGTATTGGCCGCGTTGACGATGACGTCCACGTCTTCCTGCGTGATATCACCGCGTTTTAGGATGATCATAAACGGAGGAGCCGATAGCGGCGGTCGCCCAGGCCCGTCTCGGCCGCGTACGCGAGCATGTGCCTGTAGGCCGGGTGTTCCTTGAGATAGGGATTGTCGTCACCGATCATGTCCACGGCGGCCTGGTCGACGGCGACGATGTCCTCAGAGGCGAGGATACCTAAGTCCGGCATCACCATCGGGTCTTCCTTCGTCGAGATGCAATCGCACTCCTTCGTCATGTCAAAGGCAAAGGTGATGAAAAGCTTCTTCTTGAACTGCGCGAGGATGAAACGCGCCACGTCGACCATGCGCTCGTGGAAGACGTCCAGGTCCTCGTCCCAGTTGACCTCGACCGCATCAAACTGACACGCGCACAGGCACTCCCCGCAGCCGACGCACTTCTTTGGGTCGATGACGGCCTTGCCTGACGTTCCGGTCGTAATGGCCCCGACCGGACAGATCTTGATGCAGCACCCGCACGCCGTGCACGCGTCCGGCCGGACGCGGGGCTTCATCGACGAGTGCTGGACCTGCTTCGTCGGCCGGCAGCTCATGCCCATCGCGACGTTCTTGATGGCCGCGGCATAACCGGTAAAGATGTGGCCGGTGCTGTGGGAGAGGACGAGCAGACTCTCGAGGTAGCCGACAAAAGACGGCACCTTGACCGTCTTGATGTGCCGGCCGTTGATGCGGTGCTCGGTGCCGTCCTGACCCAGGACGCCGTCCGCCACCACGAACGGCGCGCCCACGGCCGAGGCGCCAAAACCCTTTTCTTCGACCAGGCCCAGGTGGTCCACGGCGTTCTGCCGCCGGCCCTCGTAGATGACGCTCGTGTCAAAGAGGAACGGCCTGGCGCCCTGCCCCTTCACGCGGCCGACGACCTCTTTGACCAGCTCCGGGTGCATGTGGTGGACGCACCCTGCGTCGCCGATGGTGATCTTGACAGGGACGATCTCTTTTTCTTGAAAAGAACATCTCGGGGCGGCCGCCTCCCACAGACGGCACAGCGCCCGCCGACGCTCTCCTAAATCCGTTCCTTTGATGGGGACAAAGTAGACGTCGGTCTTCATCCGCCGCTCCCGCCGGAAGACGCGAGGGCCTCATCGAGCTCGGGGCTGACCATGCCCATCTCCCTGGCCTTGTCGCGGCAGCTGACGGCCTGCCGGTATTGTCCCGATTTAAGGTAGGCCCCGGCGAGATTGAGGTAGGCGTCGGCGCGGCGCGGCTCAAGATCTATCACCTTTTTAAAGGCCGCGACAGCCTCCTCGAGCCTGCCGAGCGTCGCGCAGGCACGGCCAAGGTTATTGTAGGCGTTGTCGTAATCCGGCCGCAGCGCGATGGCCTTTTCATGCCACGGCACAGCCTCTTGGGCCCGTCCCATCTTCTGGAGAAGGAGACCGAGATTATTGTGCGCCTCCGGGTAGTCCGGGGCGAACTCTATCGCCTTCTGGTAACTCTTCAAGGACTCCTCATAGCGCTCCATGTTCATGTACGCCGCGGCCATGGTGTTGTAGGCCTTCGCGTATCCGGGCTTCTGCGCCAACGCCTTCTCGCACGCCTCGACCGCCTCTTCGTACTTTCCGAGGCGCACCAAAGAGATGGCCAGGTTGTTGTAGGCCTTGGAGTGCGTCGCGTCCATGACCAGCGCGCCCTGGGCGATCCGGGCCGCCTCCTCGTTCTTGCCGAGCGTGTTGTACACGAGCGCCAGATTATTGTAGGCCTTCACGGCGTCGCTCTGGGCAGCGTTCGCGCTCAACTCCACGGCCTTCTCGAGGTAGCCGACGCCCGTCTCGTATTCGCCGATATTGTTGTAGGCCATGCCCAGGGAGTTATATACCCTTGAACTGAACGGGGCGTAGCGCAGGAGACGGTGGAAGAACGGGATGGGCTCAAGCCACGTGACGTTCTGCCGGACGGTCAAGACGCCCCAGAAGCCCGCCAGCAGGATGAGGCCGGCCCATGCGGAAAACCGCGTCCGGTCCCGGCGCAGCCAGGTTGAAAAATATCCGGCGACGATAAGAAAGAAACCGATCGACGGCAGGTAGAGCCAGTGCTCGGCCATGAAGGCGTTGATGGGATAGAGGTTCGAGACCGGCAAGAGGGCGACGAGGAACCAGGCGACCGCGAAAAAAACGAGACCGCGCCTCTGTCTTTCCTTGTAGATGACGAAGAGGAGGCCGCCAAAGACGACGAGCCCCAGGAGGGCCAAGGGATGCCCCAGGGTACCGGCCCAGCCCCCATACTCCATGTGCAGGTGGAACGGCAGGACGAGGACCTTGATGTACAACAACACCGCCGCCAGGAAACCCGGAAACCTGTCCAAGACCGTCGTCGGGTACACCTTGTGCTCCAACAGGTACTTCAGCAGCGTGAACCGCACGACGATGTAAAGGACGGCCAGCGCCGTCAAGGCCCCGA
>CAZDLS010000066.1:2821-9040 GCA_964506425.1 uncultured Planctomycetia bacterium
GGTCTTCGTGAAGACGTAATCGAAGAGGTACGTCAGGGTCTGCAGGGGCCTGTAAAAGTCGTACTGGTTATCCCCTCCCGCGCCGATATCGCTCGTGAAGATCTGCGGGATGTGCGTCCAGCTGCGGATGTACCTGTTCTCCTCGACGAGATGGCTGTCGTCCCAGAGGAACGCACCCTGGAGCGCGTTCGCGTAGACCGCGGCGCCGACGCCGATGATGAGCAAGATGCACAACAGGAGCTTCTTCTTGCCGACGGGGACACGGACGGGGACGCAGGGGCCCGCCGGCGGCGCCGCCTTCTCGCGGCGCTCCTGCTCGAGGAACCGGCGCACGGTCCTCTCTTTCATGTTGAGGTCCCGCGCGAGCACCGTCACGGACTTCTTGTCGCGGTTCGCCAAGATGTAGCGTCTCTGGTCCGGTTTCATTCGGCGGACCCTCCCTTGCCCATCCTCTTCAAGACGAGCTCGATGTTATCATACGCCGTAGCATAATCCGGGTCGACCTGCATCACCCTGCGGTACGCCGCCAAGGCCTCTTCATAACGTCCCAGGCCCATATACACCGCGCCCAGGGTATTGAGGACATCGGCATGCCGGGGGTCGATCGCCAGCGCCCTCTGACACGCCTCAAGCGCCTCCTCATATCTCCCCAAGCGGATATTGGAAACAGCCAGATTGTTATAGGCCTTGACGTGGCCCGGATCCAAAGCCAGCGCCTGTTCGGCGGCCCACAGCGCCTCGCGGTCCCTTCCAAGCCTGTCGTAGACATATGCCAGGTTCGTGTAGGCCTGGACGCCATCCCGGACAGAAGCGTCGGCGCTCAACGCGGCCGCCTTCTCGATATAAGGCAGGCCCTTTTCGTGCTCGCCTTTCCTATTGTACGCCATGCCCAACGCATTGTGCAACCTTGAGCTGAACGGCGCGTAAGGCAGGAGCCTCTGGTAAAACGGGATAGGCTCAAGCCACGTGACGTTCTGCCGGACGGTCAACACGCCCCAGAAGCCCGCCAGCAGGATGAGGCCGGCCCATGCGGAAAACCGCGTCCGGTCCCGGCGCAGCCAGGTTGAAAAATATCCGGCGACGATAAGAAAGAAACCGATCGACGGCAGGTAGAGCCAGTGCTCGGCCATGAAGGCGTTGATGGGATAGAGGTTCGAGACCGGCAAGAGGGCGACGAGGAACCAGGCGAGCGCGAAAAAAACCAGACCGCGCTTCTCTCTCCGGCGCAAGACGGCAAATAAAAGGACCGAGAAAACGACAAGGCCCAGGACGACGCGCGGGTGAACGAAAGAAGTCTCCCCCAGGCCATACTCCATGTGCAGGTGGAACGGCAGGACGAGGACTCTCAGATACGACGCCCACGCCTCGAAGAAACCCGGCAACCTCTGAAACAGCGTCGAAGGGGCGATGCCGCGCGCAAACATGTCTTTGAGCAGCGTGAACCGCACGACGATGTAAAGGACGGCCAGCGCCGTCAAGGCCCCGAAGAGCGGCTTGGCCGTCTTGCGGCGGAAGGCGTAATGATAGACGAGCAGGAGGGCCGGCACGATCAGGGCGTTCTCCCGGGAGAGGAGCGCGGCCGCATAGCTCAACACGGCCAAAAGAGCGAACGGCACCGCGCGGCCGTCAAGGGCCTTGATGTAAAAGATAAGGGTCAACAGGATGAAGAAGGTCGACAGCGGGTCTGCCCGGCCGGAGATGTAGGTGACCGCCTCGGTGTGCACCGGGTGCACGACGAACAAGAGAGCGGTCACCAGGGCCAGGAGGTGATCGCCGAAGACGAGGCGGATGAACCAAAAGAGGGCCAGGGCGGACAGGACGTGCCAGAGGATGTTGCCGAGGTGGTAGCCGGCGGGGTCGGTCTTCGTGAAGACGTAATCGAAGAGGTACGTCAGGGTCTGCAGGGGCCTGTAAGCTCTGTACGCCTCGCCGGCGCCCGCCCCGACGTCCGTCGTGAATATCTCCGGGGTGTGCGAGGCATCCCGGATGAAGGCATTGTTCTCGACCAGGTGGACGTCGTCCCAGAGAAACTCACCCTTGAGCGCGTTGGCGTAGACCGCGGCGCCGGCAACGATGATGAGCAGGAGGGACAGCGCCGTCGCGGACTTCGAGTCGCGATGGGGCAGGAGTGCGCGGCTGTGCGCCGGTTTCATTCAGTCGTTTCCTCTTGGGCCGCCGATAAAACCTCGTCGGCCTGCGCGTACCTTGGATCCAGGGCGATCGAGCGCTCGCGGGCGGCGCGGCTACGCTCGCTTTCGCCCAACGCCTCGTAGGCCTTGCTGAGATTAAGATACGCCCGGGCGTACCTCGGCCGCAGCTCAATGGCCTTTTCATAACACGCCGCCGCCTCGGCCGGTTGGCCCATCGCGAAGTACACGAGCCCCATGTTGTGGTAACCCTCGGGGTACTTCGGCGCGAGCTGGACCAGCTTCTTGTAGGCCTCGAGCGCCGGACCATGCTCTCCCAGGTTCAAATAGGCGGCGCCCATGTTATTGTAGGCCTTCTCGGCCTGCGGATCGTTGGCGAGCGCCTTTTGGCTTGCCTCGATCGCCTCACGCTGCTTGCCGAGCCGGATGTACGCGACCGCCATGTTGTTATAGGCCTTGGCGTGCGTGGGATCGAGCGCCAATACCTGCTTGGCGTATATGACGGCATCGTCGTAACGGCCCATCTCCAGATAGAGCTTGGAGAGGTTGTTGAGCGCGTTGGTGTACGTCGGCTTGACCGACAGGGAGGCCTTGTACGCGGCCTCCGCCGCTCTCTTCTCGCCCAGATCGCCGAAGAGGATGCCCAGGTTGTAGTGGGCCTTGAAGTTGTTCGGGTCGAGCTGTATGGCCTTCTCGTAATGGGAGGCCGCCTTCTGTGTCTGTCCCCGGTGGCTGTACTCCATGCCCAGGTTGCCGTGCGCCCGCGAGCTGTCCGGCTCGTAACGCAGCGTCCTCTCGTAAAAGGCGATGGGCTCGTGCCACGTGATGTTCTGCATCGCGGTCAGAAGGACGAGGAGGCCCGTCGCGACGACGAACCCCGCCAGGGCCGCGCCCCGTACCCGGTCCCGCCGCAGCCAGGAAGAAAAATATCCGGCGACGATCAAGAAGAGGCCGATCGACGGCAGATAGAGCCAGTGCTCAGCCATGTAGGCGTTGATGGGATAGAGGTTCGCCACGGGCAGGAGCGTTACGAGGAACCACGCGAGGCCGAAATAGACGAGGGAGCGCTTCTTTCTCTCCCTGAAAAGAAAAAAGAGAAAGACGCCGAACAAGACCGCGCCCACAAAGACAAGAGGCTCGGTCATGGGGAAAATCTTTGTCCCGTATTCCATATGGAGGTGGGTGGGCAGGACCAATATCCTGAGATAGCGGGCAAAGGCCAAAAAAAAGCCGGGCAGCCTCTGCAAGAGGGTCGTGGGCACCTCGTGGGCGGAAAAAAGGAACCGCAGCAGCGTGAACCGGAGGATGATGTACGCGCCGGCCATCGCGCTCACGGAGACGACGTGCGCCCTGGGCAGCTTCTTCCTGAAAACGGTGGAGATGAAAAAAAACAGGACCGGCACGATAAGGCTGTTTTCCCGGGACAGGAGGGCCGCGGTGTAGCTCAAAAGGGTGAGAAAGAGGAGCGACGCCTTGCGGCTCTCTGCGGCCTTGAGGGTAAAGACGAGGGTCAGCAGGATGAAGACCGTTGAGAGCGGGTCAGGCCGGCCGGAGATATAGGTAACGGCCTCGGTGTGGACCGGGTGGGCGACGAACAAAAGAGCCGCCAGAAACGCCATGAGGCGGTCGCCGAAGAGGAGTTGAATAAACCAAAACAGGGCCAGGGCCGCCAGGATGTGCCAGAGGATGTTTCCGATGTGGTAACCGGCGGGGTTGTCCTTCCAGAAGGCGTACTCGGCCATGTAGGTAAGCAGCTGCAAGGGCCGCCAGAAGCTGTAGTCGCCGCCCCCTCCCTCCCCGACATCCTCCGTGAAGAGCTTGGGGATGTTCTTCCACTCCCTGATATAAACATTGCCTTGCACCAAAAGCCCGTCATCCAGGACAAATTCGCATTTGACGGCATTGGCGTAGGCCAACACCCCCACGGCGACGATCAGCGCGACCGCCAACCAGACCCACTTCTTGTCCACGGGCGCCGGTGGCGCCGTCGCCGCTATGCTCTTGCGCTTATTCCGCTTCATCGTCCCTTTGGGCAGTAAATGACCAGGTCGTTTACTGCCACATTTGCCTCTTTTGTGAGCCAGGTCAGGATAATGTCGACGACGTACTCCTGTTGCCCCGGCGTCAGGGCAGCGCCCTGGGGGATGCGGTGCCACCGGGCCAGGCACCGCCGGCAGCACGTCGCCGTGGCGTGCTGGGCCACGAAGACGGGATGCCCCTTCCAGGGTGTCTGGCGGCCGTCTTTCTGCGGCCGCGCCGGCGCCAGCCGCGCCTTCACAAAATCCCGGGCATGCTTCTCTATCGTTGCGACAGTCTTGGTCTGAATATAATCGCGGTCGGCGGGCGACAGCCTGAAACCCGAGCGAAAAGGAGACCGGGATAATCTCTGGAAAATGGCGTCGGGACGGAGCACCGTACGGTCCGGATCACTCTGCTATCACTTCAACGTCCTGGATCTCTTCGGAAAATATCGTCACGGTCAGGGCCGCGCACTCCACCTTGAGGGACTCCTTGTCGCGCTCGCCGACCGTCCCCTCGATCTTCGAGCCGTTCTTCAAGAGGATCCGGACGGTCTTGCCGGTCGCGGCGGCCTGCTGGAGCGTCCGGGACCAGGCCGGGGCAGCTCCGCCGTCATCGGGCGCCTCGCCGGCGGCCGTCGCGGCGGCGGCCGGGGACGCGAAAGCCGCCCTGGGGACCGGTGCCGCGTCTCCCGCCGGCTCAAAGGTCACGCCCTCGCCGCTGCAGACGATCGAGGGCTCCACTGAATCGATGAAATACATCTTGTTCATGATACCCGGGTCCTTCAGGAAATTCCCGCTTATCGCAAAGGCGGCGGTCGCGTCGTCCTCACGGGCAAAGATGCCCGGCGTCATCTCCCGGATGGAATTAGGCATGGTCACGGACAACTCCATGCTGAAGCCGTCCATGAGCTCTTCCATCTTCTTGGCATCCTTGGCCAGCGGACACGCAGCGCCCCCGGGCGCCTCCTGTTGCCCCTTGAACTGCTGCGCCTTGGCCCTGTTCTCGGCGGCCCGCTCCTCGTCGCGCTTCAGCGTGAAGACGATATTTCCGGCGTCATCCTTGGAGAGCGCGAACTTGGAACCCGCGATCCCGCTGCGCGCCAAGGCGTTGACGTCGTCAAACTGCAACGTGTAGGCGACGTGCAGGTCGCTGCCTGTCTGTTTTTTCTCGAAGTCCAGAAATTCAACCTCCAGGCCGGCGGCCTTCGCCTTCTTGAGGATCTCCTCCTTGTTGCCGAACATCTCTTCCGAGACCGAGCCGAGCTTGACGGACTCCCACTTCGGCGTCTGCCCGCCCATGCCTTGAGCCATGCCCTGCGCCATCCCCTGCATGGCCTGCGCCATGCCTTGAACGAGGCCGCCCAGCAAGGTGTCAACGATCTGGCGCGTCCCCTCGGGGACCACCGTCTCCACGGCGAGCGTCCCGGAGCCGTCCTTGTTGATGGTCAAGTGCTCTTTGGACTGCATGCACCCGACCAGCAGCAAAAGAGGGATCACAATGAGAAAAAAAACCTTTTTCACGGCTGTCTCCGATTTTAAAGAAAAGACCTCTCTATTACATTCTCGCGAAACAACGCTTCTGTCAACAAAAAAGGCCGCGCAAAAACCGCGTGGCCTCTTTAAGTTCTCGTCCTGCGGGATGACAAAGAAGAGGCCACACGGAAACCGTGTGGCCTCATATGGTGAGCCGCGAAGGACTCGAACCTTCAACCCTCTGATTAAGAGTCAGATGCTCTACCGATTGAGCTAGCGGCCCCTAGGTGTACCTAAATGTGCCCCCTCTGGGGGCATCGAGGAAATCCTTAATGTGGCCGTGTCGCGCGAAGCCCCGAACTCTGTGAGGGGCTGAGTGCGACCGGCCCACTGATCGTCAAAAATTGTCAAAACAACAGGCGCTTATGATAACAAAACCGCCACTCGCTGTAAAGCGAATTTGAAGACCGGCCGCGGCCGCGGGCCTGCCCCGCCTCCTGCCCCACCCCCCCCGCCCTCCCCAACCCCCCCCCAGCCCAAACCCCCCCCCAACCGCCGGGGGGGGGGACCGGGCCACC
>CAZDLS010000067.1:0-8643 GCA_964506425.1 uncultured Planctomycetia bacterium
CGTGATGGCCTCGTCGTGGACGACGCCCAGCGTCGCGGCGCGGATGCCCGCGTAGACGAAGACGAGGCCGAGGAATGCGAGGGTCACCGGCGCATAGACGTCCTGTTTCCAGGAGGGGACGGCCGGGGACTCCCGCAAGGCGGATCCCGCCGCCGACACGCCGGCGGCCTGCCGCATGTCTTTAGGTTTTTTCTTCTTCGCCATGGGGAGTTATTTGAGGATGGATCGGATCATCTGGGCGAGCTTGGAGAAGTCGTCGCCCTTATAGAAGATCCCCGCGATGCCGGAGGTATCGACGTCCGTCTCTTTCTTCTCGAGGTCGCCCACATAGGCGCTCATCATGACGACGGGGATGGAGGCGTCGAACTCTTTGATCTTCCTGAGCGTGGCCGGGCCGCCCGCACCCGGCATCGTCTTGTCCAGAAAGACGATGTCCGGCCTCTGCTGACGCAGGAGCGGCAGCGCCTCTTCGCCGCTCTTGGCCACGGTCACGGCATAGCCTTCCTTCTTCATCCAAAAGGCCACGGTGGCCGTGAAGTCCGGCTCGTCATCGACCAACAACACCTTGATCTCTTTACCCATCGCACGTCCTTTGGGGACCTTTGGGGACACTCTGGATGAAGGGCACAAAGGTTCGCATTGGTATCAATGGCGGAGGGATAGGGATTCGAACCCTAGGTAGCCTTGCGGCTACACGTGCTCTCCAGGCACGCCGATTCAACCGCTCTCGCATCCCTCCCGGGATTCTTTATGCTTTCGAACTTTTATAAGACCTAAATCCTTTTATTTTGTTGCGGCCCTTTTCTTCCGGAAAAACTCCTTCAAGAGCGCCGCGCACTCCGGCTCGAGGACCCCGGCCGTCACCTTGATCCGGTGGTTGAGCCGGCGGTGGTGCAGGATATTGACGACCGAGCCGCCGGCCCCGGTCTTGGGGTCTTGCGCCCCGAAGACCACGCGGGGCACGCGCGCCAGGACCAGCGCGCCCGCGCACATGCTGCAAGGTTCTATTGTAACATACAGCGTGCAGCCGCTCAACCACTTGCCCCCCAGGTACGCCGTCGCCGAGGTCAAGGCGATCATCTCGGCGTGGGCCGTCGGGTCCCGCAGGAGCTCCACCTGGTTGTGGCCGCGCGCGATGACCCGTCCTTTGTGGACGATGACCGCGCCCACCGGGACGTCGTCCGAGGCCTCGGTCTTGCGGGCCTCGACAAGGGCATGCCTCATGAAATGGGTATCGGGGAGCATGGCGGTTTACGGGACGGGGCAACGCCTCAACGGGGGCGGCGCAGAGTCCTTTTTCTGAACGCCTGACGCAGGAGGTCCAGCGCCTCCTTGGAGAACGCGGCCGCCTCCTGCCGGGTCATCCCTTCGTCCGTCTCAAAGTCGTAGGTCAACCTCTTGTTCACGAACCTGGCCTTTTCCTGCGTGAATATCTTCCTGATGCCGTACTTGCCCGGCTCATCGAAGACGAGCGTGAGGTCCTCAAGGAAGAACGGCGTCACGCCGACGTAATCAAAAAGGTCGATGTTGTCGAGGAGGAAATCCACGGTCTGGCGGGCCTCCTCGCGCGTCTCCGTGGGGAAGCCGAAAAAGACGTAGACCCCGATCTCGATGCCCGCCCGGCGGATGACCGTCAGGGTCCTCTTGATCTCTTCGGGCTCCAGGTTCTTGTGGTACTTGTTCATCAGGCCCAGGACGCGGCGGCAGGCCGACTCCAGGCCAAAACCAACCCAGTTGAGGCCCGACTCCCTGAGGAGACGGCAAAAATCAGGGTCTGCAAACTCCTTGCCCAGGTTGATGTTCGTGCTCCACGTGATCTGCAAGCGGTCCCGGATGAACTGCTCGGCCAGCGCCTTCATGAAGACAGCCGTCAAGGCGTTGTCCATGAAACCAAAGTTCGAGATGCCATGCCTCTCCTGCAGGACCCGGATGATCCGGGAGGTCTTCTCCGGAGAGCCGGGATGGAACCTTCTGTTCTGCGCGCCCGCGTAACTGCAGAACGAGCACTGGCCCCAGGGGCACCCCACGGCCCCGAGGACGGGCAAGAGGTCCCGGTAGACCTCCAGATCAAAACCCTGAAAATCCGGGACGACGAAATCATCGGGGGTGAGCAAGAAATGGTCCTGCGAAGCGGTATAAGCGCCTTGCCGCCCGGGGTCCTTATAGTAAAGGTTCGGGATCTTCGCGAGACCCTGCGCGTCCGGGTATGTCGTGAGCAGCCGGTAGAGCGGCTCCTCGCCGTCTCCGACGACGAAGAAGTCGATCAAACGGGCGACGTCCTTGTTGGCGATGAGCTGCTGGATGTTCTTGGTTATCTGGGCGCCGCCGGCGACCACGCGGACCCTGTCCCCGTGTTTCTCCTTGAGCTCATGGGCGATCATCAGGGCGAAGAACAACTGGTCCGGGAAGTTGATGGACAGGCCCACGAAGGCCAGGTCCTCCCGGGCGAGAAGCGGCTGTACCAGGGCCCGCGCCTTCTTGCGTTCACAGAACCAGAGGTCGTGTTTGAAAGAGTCCAGGATCGCCTCCAGGGACCACGGCAAAAAACGCATCCCCTGGGTCTCCATGCTCTCCAGGACCCTCATCATCCTCTCGCCCAGGAACTTCTCCGCAGGAGAAGACGCGAACCCTTTGCGTTTCAGGATCCCCTGCCCCCGCCTCAACAGTTTATAAAAAGACCAGTGAGGGCTCAGCGTCTTCCAGTAGGCGAGGTTCATGTCGAAGACCTCGACGTCCTGGAAGCCCTTATGCCTCAGGAAACCGACGAGAAAAGGGATGGTCAGGGCAACGTGGTTGGAGTTCAGGAAGGGGGGCCAGACCAGTAAGATCTTGTTTTTGCTCATCTCTACTCTAGGACCAAAAAAAATGCGCCCAAGTGGGCTCGAACCACTAACCCCCAGTTCCGTAGACTGGTGCTCTATCCAGTTGAGCTATGGGCGCAGCAATGCGTTATATGAAACTTTGGGCGCGCGTCTCTTTTTGCCCCGGCAGGGTGAATTTGAGGGGATTATACCCGCTTTCCAGGGGGCTGTAAAGCCAAAAAACCGGCGGGTTCACGTCCCCTGCCGGTTCTTGGCGGCATAGCTGATGATCAGGTTATTTTCCTTTTTTGATATCTTGAGCGTCCTGACGCCGAGCTGAAAACAACGATCGGCATCACGGACGCACCGGACCACCTGGGTCACTGCCGAGATCGGCAAAGGGCTGACCTCGCGGGGGAGGTTGATCTCGAGCGTCAACATCGTGCCCAGCTCTATGGGCCTATCCGCCGTGAAGGCGAACCCGCCGCGGCTCACGTCAACGGTCTGTGCCGTGATATAGCGGTCCTGCAGGGGGAAGCGGATGTCGATCCCGACGCGGTATCGGATCGCCTGACGGCGTTCGATCCCCGTGTAGGTCTTCGTGTCGACGAAGAACGGCGGCGCCTTCATGAGCGGGGAGCCGTCGTCCTTGGAGAGGACCTTATAATAAAGCCGCAGGGCGGAGACGATCTCCGAGATGATGCCGACGAACGGGATGATCTCCAGGCCCGTAAGCCTCTCCAAGTCCTTGATCACCTCGGTGTCCAACGGGTCGATCATCGCCACCATGAGCGAATCGCCCTGCCGGTCGACCGGCATCACCCAGTACTTCTCGGCGATATCGACGGGGATGGACTCGAGGACCTCATCGGCTATCTCGTACGCGTCGAGGGGCAGATACGGGACCCGGAACTGCGACGAGAGGCACTGGGCCAGCTTCTTTTCATCAATGCAGCCGAAGTGCAGCAGGTACTGCGTGACGCTGCCGCCGTATTTGTTCTGGTGCTCCAGCGCCTTCTCCAGCTCTTCCTTTGTGATGAACCGCTCCGCCATCAGGATCTCGCCGATGCGCCTGTCCTGGCGCTCCATCGCACGCTGACGTAATTTTTTTATCGGCATCGGCTCCTCGACGCCGGATGCCTGCGCGCTGACGCCTTCTTTCTTTTCAGCCGGCGGCTGCGCTGCGGCCGGCGGCGCCCCTTCCTCCCTCTTGCGCGTCCCGGGTGCCGCCGGCGGCTGAGCCGCTTGCGCCGTCACCTTGGACAGCCGGCGCCTCTCGGCCACCTGAAGAACGAAGACAGCAAGAAAAGAGATCCCGCTTATCGCCCACAGAAGCGCTTCCAGCAAAGGAATGGTCATGTCGTTCTCTCCTCCGAAATGGTCATCTCCGGTACGGCCGCAACGCTCTCAGGACCTCCTCCGGCACGGCCGCGCCCAGCGCTTCGGCGCGTTCGGCGTGCTCGGCGGCCCGCCGGTGATCCTTCATCTTGAAATACGCGGCGGCCAGGTTCACGTGGCTGGGCGCAAAATCCGGATCAAGCCCCACCGCCCTCTCGTAGGCCGCCAATGCCTCGTCGGGGCGTCCAAGCTTTTGATAGGTATTGCCGAGGTTATGGTGGATCTGGGCAAAGACAAGGTGCAGGCGCGCGCCCGCCTCCAGGACGGCCGCGGCCTCCTCAAAACGCTCCTGCTTGAAATAGAGAGCGCCCAGGTTGCTGTAGGCCTCGACATAAAGGGGGTTAAGCTCTATGGCTTTCTTGTAATTCTCAATGGCCTGTCCTTCGCGGCCCTGACGATTATACAGGTTCGCCAGGTTAAAATACGAGAAGGCCATCGCGGGGTCGCTGGCAATGGCCCGCTGGTACAAGGCGAGCGCCTCCCCCTGCCTCGCGGGATCCTTGGCATAGATATTAGCCAGGTTGTTCAAGAGGCGCGGGCTCTTGGGCGCGTGGGGCAGGATGGATCCGTAGAGCAGGACCGGCTGCGTCCAGACGTGGTTCTGGCGCACGGTCAAGAACGCGCACGAGGCCACGGCGCCGCTTACAAGGACGAACATGCCTTTTCTCAGCGCGCCGCTCTTCGCCGCCCAACGGTCCAACAAAAGGGCGACGCCAAGAAAGAAGCCGACGGACGGCACATAGAGCCAGTGTTCGGCCATATAGGCGTTGACGGGAAAGATGTTGGCGACCGGCGCCAGGGTCAGCAGAAACCATCCGACGGCAAAAGAAAAGAGCGGGTCCTTCAGCCGCGCCTTAAAAAAGAGGACGACAGACCCGGCGAGCAAAACGATCCCGAGCAAGGCCTTGGGGTCCGCAAGCGAAAACCGGGGCTGGCCGTATTCCATATGAAGACCGGACGGCCACAACAGAAGACGCAAATACTGGGTAGCGGCGACAAAGACACCGGGTATCCTCTGCAAAAACGGAACGGTCACATCCATCTCGCCGGCCAGGTGCGTAGAAAAGACCTGCCTCAGGATGAGGGCGGCCGCCGCGGCGGCCAAAAGCGACCAGAGACCGACCGGCCTGATCCTTATCCTAAAGGTATAGTGATACAACAGGGCCATGAGCGGCAACAGGAGCGCACTCTCTTTGGACAAGAGGCCGGCCGCCGCAAAAACGACCATGGCAGCCAACAGGCCCGGACGCTGCCGAACGCCATAACGGACATAAAAGGTAAGGCACAAGAAGATGAACACAGCGGCCAGCGGATCGGCCCGGCCCGAGACATAGCTGACCGCCTCCGTATGGACGGGATGGACCACAAAGAAGAGACCGGTCCACAGGGCCACGCGCCGCGGCGCCGACAGCGCCGACAAAAAGAGATACACGGCCAGGGCCGCCGCGATGTGCAGCAGCACATTCGTCAGGTGGTATCCGAAGGGGTTGAGCTTCCAGACGCGGAAGTCCAAGGCGTAGGTCACGACCTGCAGCGGCCGGTAAAAAGCCGACATGCGCTTGACGCCGCCGAGGATGTTCTCGGTGAAGATGTTCCGGAGATGGGCAAGATCCCTGATATAGGCGTTCTGGACGACCAGGACCTCGTCGTCCCACACAAAGGCGCCCTGCAGGCTGTTCGCGTAGACGAGGATGCCGAGCCCCGCGATCAAGGCCAAGGCTGCAAACAAAAAAACGGGCCGGGCGCGGACCGCGCTCTCCGGAGAGCTGCGGGTCCGGCAGCTCGACGCAGCCGTCGTCGACGCAGCCGTCGGCAGATCCCTCTTGTTCTTCTTCATGGCGTCTTCTTCTTCATGGCGCCTTCCTCCCCGACGGCTGGCTCGACCATCACGACATCCTTCCCGGCGGAACCGGCTGCGGCCGCCAGGTCCGCCTCCAGCCGCGGGTCGACCGTGAAACCGAGGGCCTTGGCCTTCTCGAGATAATGCAGGCCCTCGACACAGTCGTTCTTTCGGTAACAGACGACCGCGAGATTGTGATACCCCTGCGCATAAGAGGGGTCGGCCTCGACGCACTTCTTCAAGGCCTCAAAGGCCTCCTGCGGCCGGCTGCTCATCATGCACAGGACGGCCAGATTATTATACGCCTGCGCAAACCGGGGATCGACCTCAATGGCCTTGCGATACATCTCCTCGGCGCCGGCAAAGTCCTTTTGTCCCTGACGCATCAATCCGAAGTTGTCGTATATCGAGGCGTTGCCGGGGTCCAAGGCCATCGCCCTTTCGTAATAGGCCTGTGCCTTGGCCGTTTCACCGCGACCCTGGGCGATAAGGGCCAGGTTCATGACGGCCTCGAGTGAGCCGGGATCGATCTCCAAGGCCTCCTCGTTCGCGGCGGCGGCCGACCCGGCCTGGCCGGTCATCTGATAGACGGCCCCCAGATTGATGCGGGCATTGACGGAATCGGGATCGAAGAGAGCGGCCTTCTTGTACATCTCGATGGCTTCCTCCAGGCGGCCCGTCTGCCGGTAGACATTCCCGAGATTGAAATAGGCGTCGGCATATTCCGGGTCGATCTCCAGCGCCTTCTTGTAAGAGGCGGCGGCCTCCTCTATCCGGCCCAGCGCCTGATAGAGGCTGCCGAGGTTGTTGCGGCCGGCGACGTGGCGCGGCTTAAGCTCAAAGAGCCGCTCATAAGCCGCCATGGCCTCTTCATAGTGGCCGACCTGTTGATGGGCGAGCGCCAGATTGGCATAGGCATCGGCGTTGCTAGGGTCCTTTTCGATCGCCTGATAATAATATTCAAAGGCCTTTCCCTCTCCCGCCTCCTGTTTTACGACGCCCAGATTGTTGTAGGCCTCCACGCACCCGGGGTCGATCGCCAATGCCTTCTCATACAACCGCACGGCCTCGCTGAAGTCCTCGGCGTCCTGGGCAAGATTCCCCAGGCCGGCATAGGCCATGGCGTAATCCGGCCGCAGGGAGAGCGCCTTCTGATAGGCCTCTGCCGCCTCATCGACCCGGCCGGCCCTCCTGTATGCATTGCCTAAATTGCGATAGGCCTCGACGTACTGAGGGTCGAGGGCCAAGGCCTTGTTCAGCTGCGCGACCGCCTCCTCGAACCTGCCCTCCTGGTTGTACACGGTGCCGAGGTTGCTGTGGGCCTCGACGCTGTCAGGCTTCAAGGCGACGGCCTTCAAGAGATACGCTTGGGCCCTTTCCAGGTCCCCCTTCTCCTTGTACGTCGTCCCCAGGTTGTTGGCCACCCGCCAACTGTAAGGCGCGTACGCAAAGGTGCGCTCATAAAAAAGGACAGGATCGCCCCAGTACCTGTTGTGGACAAAGGTCACCGTCCCGTAAAAACCGACGAGCGCGGCGATGAGCGCGAGGCTTGACTTTTTAAGCCGGGGGTGCTGATAGAGACGATAGAGGCCGTGGGCCGCGACCAGGAAGACGCCGATGGAGGGCAGATACAGCCAATGCTCGGCCATGGTGGCGTTGATGGGAAAAAGGTTTGAAAAAGGCAACAGGCCGATCAGGAACCACCCGATCCCAAAAGCGATGAGACGCGAGCGGCGCCACGCATAGACCAGGAGACCGCAGGCCGCCGACAAGAGGAGCAGGCCGCCCAGCGCCTGAGGGTCTGTCGGACGCAATAAGACCGTGCCGTATTCCATGTGGAGGTCTGCCGGCCAGACCAAGAGGCGCAGGTATTGCGGGAAGGCCGCAAAAAAACCGAATAACCTCGACACCAGAGACGTCTTGCCGGCAGCATGCGGCAGGAGAAAATCCAAGGCCGTAAGACGCACGGCCACGTACGCGGCGGCCACGATCAAAAGGCCGCTGAAAGAGAGGCGGTCGATCTTCTTCTTGAACGTCCCGTGATAAAGAAGGAGGAAGGCGGGCAGGATGAGGCCGCTCTCGCGCGACAGGAGACACGCCGCATAAACGGCCGTCAACGCAAAGAAATTTGCAACCGCCGGGAGGGGCCGCTTGATGTACACGTAGAGCGCGCCCAGCAGAAAGAGGACGGACATCGGGTCTGAAAGGCCCGAGATGTAGCTGACGGCCTCCGTATGGACGGGATGGACGAGGAAGAGGATGCAGGCGATGAAGGCCGGGACCGCGGCCTCGAACAACAACGAGGCAAGACAGAAGACCATCAAGGCGACGGCGGCGTGCCAGGCGACGTTCACCGCATGGTAGCCGACGGGATGAAGCCGCCACAGGCCGTACTCCATGGCAAAAGTCACCATCATGAGCGGCCGGTAAAGAGAACTCCTCGCTCCGCCGGTGGCCTCGACGTCCTCCGTGAAGAGCCGGCCCGCCTGATCGAGGTCCGTGACGTGCGGGTTGTCCTGGATCAAAAGCTCATCGTCCCAGACAAAAGGGCCCCGCAAGGCGGGGCTGTAGATCACGAGGGCGATCAGGCACGTCAGGATGATG
>CAZDLS010000068.1:0-8550 GCA_964506425.1 uncultured Planctomycetia bacterium
GTGATGCTTTTGGTCGTGAGCTTTACCCTGGGCGTGGAGCGCGGCAAGCTCATCTCCGGAAAAACGGCTCTGGCCCCTTCGGCGCCTTGGGAGAAGATACCTGCCCCGGCCTCTATGGCCGTGGCACCCTCCCAGGAGGTCCCCGCCGAGGCACGGCAAGAGACTCCCCAGCCCGCCGCGGTGGCAACGAAGGACGCGCAACCCCCGGGGAGCCAGTACGTCATCCAGGTCGCCTCCCTGAAGACAGAGCAGGCCGCCAGCCGCCTTGCCTCGACGCTGACGAAAGGGGGCTGGCCGTCCTTTACCAAGACATCAGGCGATTATGTCGTTGTCCTGGCCGGCAGCTTCCGCGAGAAAAAAGAGGCCCAGAACCGCATCGGCGAACTCAGGAAGACGTACACAGACTGTTTCATCAAAAAAATCTAAAAGGCTATGTCGATACACCCCTCATTGGGCTCAGCGGTAAAAGGCAAACAGGCCAAGTCCGTCTTGAAGAGGTCCGAGCGCATCAAGTACCTGATGGCGAAAGGCCTCTGGAAAGACGACGGCAAGGTCTTCGGTCTGCCGAAGATCAAAGCGGTCCGCCTGAAGGTCAAGAAAGAGAAGGCGGCTGAAAAACCGGCCGAAGAAGGTGCCGTTGCCGAGGCCGCCGCACCCGCTGGCGCGCCCGCCGCCCCAAGCCAAAAAGCCAAGGCCGCCCCCAAGAAGTGAAGCGCCGCGGCTCTCCCGCACCGCTCTCTTTTTGTCCGGACTTAAGACCCGTCCAGGCGTAACGTCCGCGCGGGAGGGACAGGGTTTTTTTGTGGAGCCCCCACGGACATGCTCATCTCGTTCGCTGCCTTCATACTGGCCATCATGTTTCACGAGTTCGCCCACGCCTACGTGGCCAACCGGCGGGGCGACGCGACGGCAGCCGAGCACGGCCGCCTCACGCTCAACCCCATCGCCCACATCGATCCTGTCGGAACGGTCCTTTTGCCGATGATGCTGGCCTTGACGAACGCACCCGTCATCTTCGGATGGGCCAGGCCCGTCCCCGTCAACTTTTCGCGGCTGCGCAACCCCCGAAGGGACATGGCGCTCGTCGGCGCCGCCGGCCCGCTGGCGAACCTGCTCGTCGCCGTCGTCGTGGCCCAGATCATCAGGTCCGCGGCCTCCGGCGCCTCCGGGATCGGACTCTCTTTCCTCATCCAGCTCCTGATGACGAACATCTTTTTGGCGGTCTTCAACCTCATCCCCATCCCGCCGCTGGACGGATCGCGCGTGGCCATGGGATGGCTGCCTGTCCCGGCGGCCCGCTTGCTTGCCCGGTCAGAACCCTATGGAATGTTCATCCTCATTGCGCTATTATATACGGGGGTTTTGCGGCAGGTCATTTGGCCGGTCGCCATGCTGATCATGAAAGCTCTCCTGGGCAAGATATGAAAACGATACGCGTCAAGACACAACAGCGGACCTATTCGATCCTCATCACCGGCGACCTGCGCCGTGACCTGCCGCGGTCCGTGAAGAGGATGGACCTGGGCCGGCGCGCGGTCGTCGTGACCTTTCCGAGACTGAAGCGCGCCTTCGGCGCCCGGGTCAGGCACGCCCTGGCGGCGGCCGGCAAGACGACGCACTTTTTGACCGTACCGGACACGGAGAAGAGCAAGAACGCCGCCGAGGCGTTGCGGCTCACGCAAAGGATAGCGCGGTGCGCCCAGGGCAAAGACGTCTTCCTCGTGGCTTTGGGCGGCGGGGTGGTGGGAGACCTGGCCGGTTTTGTGGCCAGTATCTACAAAAGGGGGATCGCCGTCATCCAGGTCCCGACGACGCTTTTGGCGCAGATCGATTCGAGCATCGGCGGCAAGACGGCGGTCGACGCGCCTTGGGGCAAAAACATGCTGGGCGCCTTCTACCAGCCGAGCCTCGTGGTGGCGGATATCAGCTTCCTGCGGCGCCTGCCCGACCGCCAGCTCTTGGCCGGGCTCGCGGAGGCCGTCAAGTACGCCTTGATCAAGGACGAGAAACTCTTCGGTTTCTACGAAAAGAACCGGCACCGGATCTTCGCGCGGCACGCCGGGACCCTGAAAGAGATGGTCTCCCGCTGCGCCGCCGTCAAGGCGCGCGTCGTGGAACAGGACGAGTTCGACAAGAAGGACATCCGTATCATCCTCAACTTCGGCCACACCTTCGCCCACGCCTTTGAGGCCGCTTCGGACTACCGGTTGTCGCACGGTGAGGCGGTCAGCCTGGGGATGGCCTGCGCCGCGGACACGTCGCGGGCGCTGGGCCTTCTCAAGAAAAAGGACCACGAACGCATCCTCGCGCTCATGGCCGCCATGAAGCTGCCGGTGCGCTGCCGCCACAAGATGGCCTGGAGCCGCATCCAGCGGGCGATCGCCTACGACAAAAAACACAAAAGGGGCAAGCGCCGCTTCGTCATGCTCAAGGGGATCGGCATGCCTTGTATCGTGGAAGATATCGACAGGGGTCTCTTGCGGAGGATGATTCAGGAGAGACTTACAGGGATCTCATAAAGATCCGGCGGCCGTCGAACTCCAACTCCACCTTATCCGACAGGATCCGGAGCACCTTCACGCCCTTCACCGTCCCGCCCTCGGGAACGATATTACCGTTGATCAACGCCACGCTGCCTTCCTTTTCGCTGTAAATGATACCTTCAAGCGTGAGCGCCGGCAGCTCCCTTCGCGCCTTCGTGACGACGGCGAGACTCGCTATCTCGTCCTCCTCTTGGGCAACGGGCACCTCTTCGATGACCATCTCAAGCACGGGCGCGGCAGGGACAGGCTGCGCCGCCTTCGCCCGCCGGTCGGCCATCACCTTGGCCAAAAGAGAAAAGAGGAGCCCGGCCGCGGCAAAACCAAAGAGAAGGACCCCGACGATGAGAAGGGGGGGCAGACCGGGCTTTTTTTTCGCGGGCGCGGCGGCCCCTTGGGGCTCTTGTTTGACGCCGGGCTTTAGTTCAGGCGCCGTGGTTGTATCAGGCTTTGGGTCGGGCTTCGGTGTTGTCTCGGACGCCTGTCCGGGTTTCGGCGTTACCTCGGGCGCCGGGGCGGGCTTCGACGCCGGCGGCGGGTCCTGCGACGGAGGCGGCGGCGCCGGACCGCCGGCCTCTCCCGGAGGAGGCGGCGGCTTGGCGCCGGAGATATTGTAGGGATATTCCTGGTTCGGGTCTGTCATACGTCAAAAGTATATCACGCCGTTGCGTTTCTTGTAAAGTCCTTACGACAAAAAGGTGCGCACTATGTCCGTTGACATGATGGGGGAGAGTGTGCTATGCTGTGGAAACTTGCGGGGGCTTATGGAGACGCCTGAAAGAAGACAGGCCAAGAGACTGCGCGTCAACCTTCCTCTTGTCTACCAGCACCTCGGAAGAGACAGGGATTTCGGCGAGACGCTCGCCAAAGATATCAGCGTTGTGGGGATGCGCATCAATGCCGGCTCGTTCCTGGCCCCGGGTTCGGACCTCCTGGTCAAGCTCAGGTTCCCCGAGGTCAGCAAGGTGATCGAGGCTATCGCCCAGGTCGTCTGGTCGCAGCGGATCTCCTTCTCCGACCACTATCAGGCGGGGCTGCGTTTCACCGAGATCAGCCCGGTCTTCCGCAAGTGGCTGGAAGAATACATCCTCATCAACGAGGCCATGTCTGCGTAACGTCGTCAAGGAGGGCACCACGTGGGAAGCGAAGGAAAAAGGGTCAACTGCACAAAGTGCAACAAGGCCTTGAAACGTGTCAAGAGGTACTATCGCAACGGCCGGTATTACTGCAATAAAAAGTGCTTTGCCGATGCCACTCAACAGAAATCAGAATCCTAACGGTAAAGGGACCTCCGAACAGGAGCGCCGGCGCTATCCGCGCGTCGCCAAGAACCTGGCGATCAAGCTCAAGGACAGGGAGGCGGATTTCGTCACCGAGACGAAGAACGTCAGCTGCATCGGCGCGTACTGCACGGTCAACGCCTACGTCCCGGTCCTGACGAAGTTGCGCATCACCCTGATCCTGCCTAAGGGGCGTGACGTCAAGGCCTCCAAGCCCATCAACTGTGAAGGGACCGTGGTGCGCGTCGAGAAGTGTCCCCCCGGGATCGAGAGCAACCGGTACAACATCGCGATCTACTTCAACCAGATATCCAAAGGGGACATGAAGACGATCGACCACTACGTCAAGAACCACCTCAACCCCGCCACCGCGATCTGATCGATCCCCCATGGGCCGCCTCTCTTGCCCGCTTCCCGCCAAACTGATCGCCGGCCTCATCTGGCACGACGATAGTTCCCTCGAGAAATCCCTTAAGATGCTCCGGCGCTCTTTTGGACCGACGGACTTCTGCGCGCCGGTCTTCGCCTTCGACCTCACCGATTACTATGAAGCCGAGATGGGGCCGGGCCTCCGGCGGACCTTCGTCAGCTTCCGGCGTCTCATCCGGCCGCAGGACCTGACCGCGATCAAGGAGAAGACGAACGCGATCGAACGCCGCCTTGCCGCGTCGGGGAAGCGCCGGGTCAACATCGATCCGGGGTACGTGAGCCTGGGCAAGCTCGTCCTGGCGACGACCAAGAACCACGCGCACCGCCTCTACGCGGGCCGCGGGATCTTTGAAGAGGTCACGCTCGTCTATTGCAACGGCTCCTTCACGCCGCAGGCGCACACGTATCCGGACTACCGCCAAGAGACGCCCATCGAGGCCTTCAACGCCATCCGCCGACTCTATGCCCAACAGATCCAGACCACCCATGGCCGCACCGCGCTATCGCGCTGCCCTTGACGACGGAACCCTCAAGGAACGGACCCAAGAGGCCGTCAGCCTGCTGGGGGCGTGCCGCATCTGCCCCCGGCAGTGCGGCATCGACCGGCTGAAGGATGAAAGAGGGTTCTGCCGCACGGGCCGCCAGGCCGTCGTCTGCAGCGCCTTCAGCCACCTGGGAGAGGAGCCGGCCGTCTCGGGCCGCCGCGGATCTGGAGCGGTCTTCTTCACGCACTGCACTATGCGCTGCGTCTATTGCCAAAACAGCCGGTTCAGCCAGGAGGGAGAGGGCCGCGCCGTGTCGGCGCGGGAACTGGCCGACACCATGCTGCGCCTCCAGGACGACGGATGCCACAACATCAATGTCATCACGCCGACCCACGTCATGCCGCAGATCCTCGAGGCGCTGTACCTCGCCGCCCAAGAAGGCCTTGACATCCCCCTTGTCTACAACACCTCCGGCTACGAGACGGCGCAAGCGGTGCGCCGGCTCGACGGCATCGTCGACGTCTACCTCGCCGACATGCGCTACAACGAAGAGGACCCGTCGGTCCGCTATTCCGGCGCGCCCGGCTATCCCCGCCATAACCGGGAAGCGGTGCGCGAAATGTTCCGGCAGCACCCCGTGGCCCTCTTCGACGGGGACGGTTTGATGACGCAAGGACTTATCCTGCGCCACCTCGTCTTGCCCGGTGACATCGCCGGCACCGAAGAGGTCTTCTCCTTCATCGCCAAGGAGCTCTCGCCCGAGGTCCGCATCAGCCTGATGAGCCAGTACTTCCCCGCCTACGAGGCGTGCCGCCACCCCGCCCTTGCGCGGCGCATCACCCTCCCGGAGTACGAGGCTGCCGCAGCCCTGCTCGAAAAATACGGCCTGGTCAACGGCTGGGTCCAGGAGTCCCGCGGCCTCCAACGCTTCGCCGGCACCCACATCAAGCGCAACATCTGAGGCCGGATGGGTCCCCTCACCCGGCCCAGCATCTAACCCAGGCTGGTCGCACCCTTGAGGCGGTCTGATCCCTTGACTTAACCCCCAATATTGTATAGACTAAGGAGAAAGGGAGGGGGCCATGAATACCAAGCAGATCATCATCCTTGCGGGGACGCTGATCGTCATCGTGGGGGTGACGTTTCTCATACCGCAGTACAAGATCCAGTACATCAACGCGAAGAGCTATATCATCACCGAGCGTTCCAGCCCTCTCTACGAACGCTCGCGGGGTCAGGTCCGGCGCCACTGGAACCGGATCCTGCCCATCAATGGCGGCATTCTGGTCGTCAGCGGGATACTCTGTTTCTGTTTGCGCGACAAACGGAGGTGAGAGATGTTCGCGGAGATCCTCGGCGGCATCCAAGATCAAGCCTACAAGACGATCGTCCTGTGCGTCGAATTCTTCAAGGCGCTCAATATCTGGGCCGCGCTGGGGACGCTCGCCTGCCTCTATATCATCTTCATGCGCGCCTGGGAGTGGCGCAAGATCGGCTCGCTCTTTTTGACATGGCTCCTGCTCCTCATCGCCTATGTGCGTCTCGAGGCCTTCTTCGCGACGGCGGGCTTCAGCCCGGAAGGCATCGAGATGGCGCAGATGCTCCTGCGCGTCATAAGCGGGATCATCGCCGCCATCGTCTTCCTCTACCACGCAGCGATCGCACAGTAGCATGTCCACCAATAAAAAAATACTGCTCGTCCTGGAGGACCAGCACCTCGACAAGATCCTCACGTACCTCCTCAAGGCCTGGAGTTACGAGGTCCTCCTGTGCCGGGACGCCCGCCAGGCGCTGTCCCTGGCCGCCGGCCGTCACCCGGACCTCATCCTCATCGACGCGCACCTGGAGTCTACCGAAGCCCTCGGGCTCTGCAAGGACCTGAAGAGCGACTTCGTGACCGCGTACATCCCCATCGTCATCTTGATCGAAAAAAAACAGCTGCGCCGCAGCCTGCTCGACATCGAGGAAGGGGTGGACGACTTCCTGATCAAGCCGCCGGACCCGATCGACCTCGAGATCCGCATCGCGCTCTCCTTAAAGAGCGCGGACCACCAGTTCCACGCCAACGCCCTGACAAAACTCCCCGGCAACCGCTCCATCGAGAAACACGTGCGCCAGCTCCTCGAGCGGCAAAGACCCTTTTCGTTCGCCTACTGCGACATCAACAACTTCAAATCGTTCAACGACAAATACGGCTACATGGCGGGTGACCGGGCGATCCTGCAGACGGCGAAGATCCTCGCCTCGAACATCAAGAGGCTCGGCAACCCCGACGACTTCGTGGGGCACATCGGCGGAGACGACTTCGTCTATATCACGACGGCCGACAAGTCGGAGGCCCTCGCCCGGGAGTGCGTCAGCGAATTCGACCGCCTCATGCCGTTCCACTACGCGGCGCCGGACCGGCACGACGGCTTTATCCGCGTGCGCGACCGCCGGGGCCAGATGCGGTCCGTCCCCCTGATGGGCCTCTGTGTGGCCATCGTCAACCATCCCGCGCTGCCGGCCCGGTCCATCCACGATCTGATCGCGACGGCCTTTGAGATCAAGAAGTTCCTGAAGAAGCATTCGAAGAGCAACTACCTGGCTGACCGCCGCGTCGACAATAAAGGGATCGAACAACGCAAAGGGCTGGAAGAGGCCTACGAAGAGACCCTGAAGGCGCACCGCCCCGTTCTTCGGCGGGGCCTGCCCCTGGGCCAGCGGATGCTCGCCACCCGTCTCATCAACGAAGACCAGCTCAACGAGGTCCTCGCGCACCACTGGCAGAGCGGCCAGCGGCTGGGCGAGGCCGCCATAACCCTGGGTTTTGCCACGCGCGCCGAGGTCGAGCATTTGCTGGAACGCTCCCCGGCACCCATTCCTCATTCGCGTCTTTCGTGAAATGTTCACCCCGGCTCGCTGGAAGGCCAGCAAGGGCAAGCCGGGGTGGCTTAAGGGAAGGTTAGGGAGGTAAACCATGCGTCGATGTAAAAAATGCAAGGTGCCGCTTGAAGGCCGGATCGCGGCCGTTCTGAAAAAGGTCCTGAAGATCACCGCCTCAAAGGACGATCCCGGTCTCTGCAACAAGTGCCTGCCGCCGACCAAGGCAGGCGGGTACGTGTGTCCGATCTGCGGGCGCGCCATAAGCGAGGACCACGCCTTGATCCACGTCAAGGCCGAAGAGTACCTGTTGAGCCTCATCAAGAAAGACCATCCGGAGTGGAAAGAATCAGACGGCACCTGCCCGGAGTGCATCGCCTACTACCGGAAGTTGATCAGGGAAGCGAACATCTGATCCTATCGTCCCCGTGAAGCGAAAACTCTTCGTCTTGATCATCGTCGCAGGAACCGCCGCAGGGACCGTCGCGGGCGTGGGCCTGCCTGTCGCGCAGGCCAAGGTCAAGCTCTTCACCGTCTACGCCGAAGCCGACGACCCCTCAAGCCGTCACTTCGTGCCTTCGGGCTGGATGGGAGATCAAAAGGATATCTCGTTGACGACCGATCACGCCGTGGACCCCCATTCGGGCACGACCTGCATCCAGGTCATCTACCGCCGCAGCCCGGGGACGCGCCACGGTTGGGCCGGCGTCGTGTGGCAGCATCCGGAGAACAACTGGGGCAGCCGCGAGGGAGCCGGCATCGACCTCTCCGCCACCTCCCAGCTGACCTTTTGGGCACGCGGGGAGGCAGGAGGGGAGCGCATCGAAGAGTTCAAGGTCGGCGGCACGAAAGGTCCCTACCCCGACTCCGGTGAGGCGAAGATCGGTCCGGTGGTCCTCACGGACGCGTGGCAGCGTTACGCCATCGATCTCTCTGGAAAAAACATGACGCATA
>CAZDLS010000069.1:0-8466 GCA_964506425.1 uncultured Planctomycetia bacterium
AAAGGGGAGGTCTTTAGGGTCTTTCAGGACACGCATGCAGTGGCGGCAGGAGAAGTTGCAGCGTGTCGTGAGGATGAAGACGAGGCGTCCATGAACGGCGAAAGGGTCCGCGAGCTTTCCTTCTTTGGCCAGGCGGGTGATCTGCTGCCGATGGAAGTGCCAAAGGCGCTTTGCCAGCGTCATGAGGGATTACTCGACCGGAAGCTCCAGCCGCATGCCGGCCCGCAGCTTGTCGGGATCCTTGATCCGTTCCTTGTTGAGCTCGTAGATATATTTCCAGCGGTGACCGCTGCCGAGCTCCTTGGCGGCGATCTTCCAGAGCGTGTCGCCCTTTTGGACGACGTACTCCTTCGTGTCGACCCGGATCTCGCCCGTCAACTCTTCCTGGACAACGACCGTCTTGTCGTCGCCGGCCTTCTTGATGAGCTCCTTATCGTCTCCGGCGTACGGGAGCATGACCTCTTCGACGTCGGCGATCATGAACTGGGCGTTGCGGTCCTTCTGCATGCCGACCAGGTCTGAGACGGGGGCCACGGCGTCGAGCTTGCCGCGGCTGACGATCTTGATGCGTTCGGCATCGACCTTGTTGTCCAGCATGAACTGCCGGACGGCCTCGGCGCGCCGCTGGCCGAGCTTCTCGTTGTAGGCCTCGGAGCCGCGCGTGTCACAGTTGCCGGTGATGAGGATATCGGCGTCGGGATTCCTCTTGAGGGTCGCGACAGCTTGGCGCAGGATCTTCTCAGCGTCCTGCCGGACCGCGGCGCTGTTAAAATCAAAGTACACCTTGACGTTCTTTATGATCTTTTTGATGATGAGGGCCGCGCGTTCCTCCCCGACCTTGGGAGGCCCCAGCTCGTCGGCCTTGTAGTCGTAGATGACCTTCCAGACGTAGACATAGCCGCGATTGCCCCATAACGACGCGGGGCCGGTGGAACCCGGCTCCAGCGGCCACCACCAGTATCCGCCGCGGACCTCGTCCTTGACCGGCGCGGGCTTGGCGTCCGTCGGCCACCACTCGAATCTTTTCTGCAGTTCTTTCATCTCCCGTTCGCGCCGGACGTCGTTTTTCTTGGCCGCGGCGTCGGACGCGCAACACGCCCAGGCGAAGAGGGCGAGCAGGGCGATGGTGCTTGTGTTCCTGAGGATCGATCTTGTCTTCATGGCTCCGGGCTCCACCGGTTGGATGAAACGTTTATTCTTTTTCGGAGGGCGGTGTGTAAAAGACCTTCATTTTGGTCCACGTGTTCACGCCGACCTTTCCGTCGGCGACGAGGTTGTTGGCGTCCTGAAAGGCCTCGATGGCCGTTTTCGTCTTGGGGCCGAACTTGCCGTCGACCTCACCGTCGTAATAGCCGGCGTTCTTGAGCGAGATCTGGATGTCCCTCTTGGTAGGGGTTTCGGGGACGACCGCCTGGGGCTCAAGGATATCTTTTTCTTCGGCGGAGGTCTCCTCGGCGGCCCCGGACGCGGCGCTCACAGCCGTCTCTGCCGGCCCTGCCGGGATCTTCTTTTCCAGCCGCGTCAGGCGCTGTTCCATGTCATCGAGCCGGGCCGGATCGTACGTGGCGCAGCCGCCGATCAGAAGGACGCACGCGCCGGTGGCGAGGATCGACAGGGTCTTCATGGAAGGCTCCTTTCAAAAGGCCTGGTGTCGCGGGCAAGTGATCAATGAAGGTCTTTATGCGTCCGCAGCGCCGCTTTCAGGATGCGGCCGAGGTCCTCGAAGCTCCCGGTCTTCGGGAAGAAGCCGGAGACGCCCAAGGCGATCGCCTCCTCCATCCTCTCTTCCTTCGGGTAGCCCGTGACCATGATGATGGGTATGTCCTTGTTGAAGGCGCGGATGCGGCGCAGCGTCTCCATGCCGTCGAGCCCTTCCGGCATGTGGATGTCGAGGAAGAGGATATCGAACTTCTCTTTCTGGATGAGCTCTATGGATTCTTCTCCGCTGTAACACGTCTGGACGCGGTGTTCCTTGGTCTCGAGCCAGTACGTGATGGCTTCCAAAAACTCCGCTTCGTTGTCCACTAAAAGGATTTTCATCGATAATTTGTCCATGGGGCCCTCGGTCTCTGCCGCTTCGGTCTCTGTCCGCGATTTCCGTCTATTATACCCCAAATGCTAAATGTTTTCCAAAATATTTTCAAAATCGGCTGCCGGTCCGCATTTCTTCTTCAGTCTTTTCGCCTCCGCGTCCCAGACGAGGGCACACCTGTCGCCGGCCGGCGCCTGGGTCATTTCGAGGTAGAAACGCCCCCCTTTTTCCTGCACGGTGAAGGGTTGCGTAACCCCCATGTTGTCCAAGAGGCGGTATCCTCCCTCCTGCCAGCGGTAGAGGCTGATGCTCGTGTATCTTTCGCCTCCACCCGAGATGATCAGGAGTCCCGGCGGGCCGTCGTCGGCCAGCGTGACGGCGCGCGCCTCCCCGGGGTGCTCCAGGCCTGTCAGGGTCCGCACGCACTCCCAATGGCCGCCGGCGTCCCGGTCGTAGACCTTGTAAAAGACCCGGTGCTCGATGACCGGGATCTCCTCCTTGGGGATCGTGAACATGCGCGGGCCCTCCTTTTTCTCTCTCGGCGGCTTATAGGAACCGACATAGCCGATCACGACCTCCTCTTCGCCGTCCTGGTCCAAGTCTGATATCAGGCGGACCTCTTCGTCTTTCCAGACCGGGTCGTAGGTCCAGTTGCGGCCTTCGTGCCATGTCTTGGAAGGGGCGGTTATCGCGTCCTGCGGCACTTGCTCGCAACGGCCCCGGCCGGCAGCGCCGATACCCAGAAAGAGGATCGATAGGAAAAGGCCTGTCTGCCGCCGGTATCGGTGTGTCACGTCGGTTGTCCTTCCTGGGGCGGCTGTTGTTGCAGGGCCAGGAGCTTCTTGATGAGTTTCTCTTTTTCCTCGAGTTCGTGTTCGACCTTGTCGAACTCTTCGCGCGCGACCCAGCCCCCTTGCGTCTTTTGTCCGCAGGCCTCCTGGGCCGCCTTCTTCTGCTTTTCCATATCGGCGCGCGCTTCCTTGAGGTCCGTCACGGTGTGCTCGTAAAGCATCTGCGTCTTGCGGAAGGCGTCCTGGGTCTTTGTCAGTTGTCCTTTGAGGGTGTCGAGCTGCATCTGGGCGTCGGTGCGTTGCGATGTCTCCTGGCGCCGGCGGGAGATCTCTTCTTCCAGCAGGTGTTCCTTCGTGCCGAGTTCTTCTTTGAGGAGCGCGTGCTCTTTCTGGAGCTTCTGGGAGGAGACGGCGTCGTAGGCCGTCGAGGATTTTTCTTCCTCGAGTTTCTTCACGCGCTCCTTCGCGGCCGCGAGCTCCAGGCGTTGGGCCTGGAACTCCGCCTCCAGCGCCTTGAGCTTCTCTTCGGTCACCGCGAGCTTCTTTTTGAGGATCCCGATGAAGTCGGTCTTGGCGTCCCGCTTGGGCGCCGCCGTGTCCTGGGAGGATCTCTTGGGACCGGCCGGCGGCGCCTCCTGGAGCATGTGCATGGCGCCGATGACGACCAGCACGGCGAAGACGACAGCTATGACGATCATCACGATGTCCATGGGATGATTTTACTCAAAAAGTGTCCCGTTGGCAAATGCATTGTGTTACAATAAGCGACATGCTTAAGGAGTACAGGTTGCAGACGCGGTTGTGCGCGTGGGGAGGTCTGGCCTTCCTGGGACTGGCGTATTTCATGGCCGGCCTGGAGGATGACGGGTGGGTCTTTTTCAGCCGCCTCCTGTATTTGGGCGGTTATGCCCTGACGGGGTGCGGCACGTACATGTTCGGCCGCGGCAAGGGCTATCCGCGCAGCATCGGGGCACTGGGGGCGCTGGGCCCCCTGGGGCTGTTCTTTGTTTATCTCCTGCGGGACCGCAGCGGCTTGGTCCTGAAGAAGAGGGCGAGAGAGAAAAGGTCCTAGAAACGTTTGAGGACCGCCGTCACCTTACCGAGGATCGTAAAGGGGCGGCGGATCGGTCTGTAGCGCGGATTGGCGGCTGCGAGGTAAAACCCCGAGCCGTCTTTTTTTAATGTCTTGATCGTCGCCTCGCTGTCGATGAGCGCCGCGACGATGTCGCCCTCCAGGGCGCTCCTTTGCCTCCTGACGATCGCGACGTCCCCCTCGTGGATCCCCTTCTCCATCATGCTGTCGCCGGCTATCCTCAGACCGAAGACCTCCCGGTCCGCGGTCGGCAGGAGTTCGTCGAGCTGGAGGAACCCCTGCGTCTCTTCAAAGGCAAGGTCGGGCATCCCCGCCATGATCCGGCCCAGGATCGGGATCCGGAAGATGAGCGGCCGCGTCAACTCCATTGACCGGGATCGCTGCCTGTGGAGCTTGAGGTAGCCCTTTTTGGCCAGGCTGCGGAGATGGTCGCGTGTCGTGCCCGTTGACCTGAAGCCGAAGTGGTGGCCGATCTCGCGCAGGGTCGGCGGCCGCCCCTCGTCGGTGACGCGCCCCTGGATGAACCTCAGGATGGCGGCCTGGCGCCGCGTGAGACCGGCAGGCGGGTTCATTTCTTGGAGCGGATCATGCGGTTGAGCTTCTTGATCTCCCTGACCGTGGGCGCGATGCGCTTGTTCTTGAGCTGCTCGTCGCTGAGGACCGGCAGGACGACCTTTCCCAGTTCGTAGTAGAGCTTCTCCCGTTGGGCCTTGAAGATGAACGCCTCGGTCGCCTCCTTGGTCTTCGCGTAGGTCTCCAGAAGGTTTTTCTCGGTCTTCTTCATCAGCTTCTTGGTGTCCCTGTTCAGTATGGTGATGTTCTTCTGGGCCTGGGGCAGGAACCTTTTGATCTCCTTGCGCAGGTAAGCCTGGAAGTCTTTCATCGTGCTTTTCTCCTTTCTTTGGCGTTAATGGGAAGGCGCCAGGGCGATGATGCCCGACGGCACCGTCTCTTTTGAAAAGTTCAAGGATGTCTCCTGGAGGACCTGCGTGGCCGGCGCCAGACGCTTCAAGGTATCCACGCCGGCGATGTCAAAACCCAGCCGCGGCGTCTTGAAGTGCATCGCCACGCTCAGGCGCGGGCCGGTCTTTTTGATCAGGGCGAGCGCCTGGCCGGCGTCGAGCGTGAAGGTCCCTCCCACAGGGACCATGAGGACGTCGAGGTCTTTTAAGGCGTCGCAAGCCTCCGGCCCGGGGTCCGCGCCCAGGTCCCCCAGATGCGCCAGCCGTATCCCCTCGACCTCGTAGAGGAATATCCAGTTCTCCCCGCGGAGCCGGCCCTGCTGGTCGTCATGGAAGCTCGCCAGGCTTCTGATGCGCGCGTCCTTGACGGTCGTATCGACCTTCCCCTTCAGCACGCGCGGCGATCCCGGCAGGGTCTTCGTGTGGCCGTGGTCGGCGTGATCGTGGCTGATGGTGACGGCGTCGCAGGCCTCGGTGATCGGCCGGTATCGGACCGCTCCCCCGAAGGCGCCCGGTTCATAGGGATCGGTCAGGATCCGCGTGCCGCTCTCCGACGTCAACAGAAAGGCCGCGTGGCCCAGCCACTCGATGCGCATGATATCAGAACTCGATCTTGAGGCCGATCTGGGCCCCCTCTTTGCTCTGAAGGTCCAGGGTCCGGAAGTCCGGCCGCGTCGTTCCCTTGACCTGGACGGGGAACTGTCTGAGCATGATGTTGTCGAAGGACGCGCTCTTCTGTTTCGTCATGGTGTCGTAGGTGCGGGCCACCCGCAGGATCGGCCTTTCGCTGACGGCCAGATTGAATATCTGCTGGGGAACGGTCGAATAATTGATGAAGGGTCGTTTCTCATAGACGCTCGACAACGATGCGGCCAGGACGCGCAGGAGCATGTACTCGCCCACGATCACCCAGAACCCCATCTGGAGGATCTTCCTGGAGACACGCTGGAATTTATGTCTTCGCCGCGAGCGCAGGTAGTGGCGGCTCTTGAGTTCGTTCATGGTATCTCGGCCGCTAGGCGGCCCTGATCCCCCATTATGGTGGTCTTTAATTTCGATGTCAACCGACTTTCTTCCTGTCTTTGAGGTTCTCTTCAACGAGGAGCCGCTTGAGGATCTTTCCCGACGTGTTTTTAGGCAGGGTCTCCCGGATGACGATGCGCCTGGGGATCTTATAGCCGGCCAGGTGTTCTTTCAGGTAAGCGACGATATCATGTTCGGTCGGCGCGCCGGCCTCGCGCAGGACGACGTAGCCTTTCGGCACTTCGCCTTTGTGGGGGTCCGGGATGCCGATGACCGCCGCTTCCTTGATGCCGGGATGCCGGTAAAGGACCTCTTCGATCTCGCGCGGATAGACGTTCAGGCCCCTGACGTTGACCATCTCTTTTTTCCGGCCCATGATGGTGAGGTAGCCGTGGGCGTCGCACCGGGCCATGTCCCCTGTCAGGAGCCACCCCTGCCTCAAGCAATCCAGGTTCTCCTCGGTCCGCCGGTAGTATCCCTTCATGACGTTGGGTCCCCGGACGCAGAGCTCTCCGACGATGTCGACGGGGCACGTCGCCCCGGCGGCGTCGATGATCTTGACCTTCACGCCGGGGATCGGCAGGCCGATGGAGCCGGCTTGGCGCGGGCCGTTCAAAGGATTCAGAGAGACCACCGGAGAGGCCTCGGTGAGTCCATACCCCTCCAAAAGCGGGATGCCGAAGCGCGCCTCGAACTTTTTGAAGACCTCGACGGGCAGGGCCGCGGCGCCGGAGATGGCCAGGCGGACCGGAATGAGGAACCGTAAGACCCATCGCGGGAGGCGGCCGGGCAGCTTGATGTCCTTGATGATGTTGTAGAGCGAGGGGATCCCCACGAAGATGGTCACCTTGTTCCTGCGGATGGCGCGCAGGAGCTTGCGCACCGGCCGCGGGGACTTCATGATGACGACCTTGGCCCCGCAGGCGAGCGGCATGAGCATGCAGACCGTTGCCGCGAAGGAGTGAAAGAGCGGCAAAAAGCAGATGAAGGTGTCGCGGGCCGTGACGCGGATGGCCTGGGCACAGGAGGCGACGTTGGACAAGAGGTTCCCGTGCGTGAGCATGGCGGCCTTGGGCCGGCCGGTCGTGCCCGAGGTGTACAGGAAGACCGCTGTGTCATCGGGGTCCGGGAAACCGTGCCCAACGGCTGCCGGTGTCCGGGCACGGCGGTCCTCCTGGAGCACGGTGTGGATGCAGGAGACCGATGTCAGGGTCTCGACCATGACGCGCATCTCCTCGCCTGTCTTCAGGTAGACGGGGCTCGTCAAAAGACACCGGCTTCCGGAATCATGGAGGATGTACGCGATCTCCTCGCGCGTGAACATGTGGTTGATGGGCACGACGATCCCCCGCGCGAGGAGGATCCCGAAGTAGGCGGTGACGAACTCAGGGCAGTTATCGACGAGCAGGGCCGTCCGCTCTCCCGGTTTGAGGCCGCAGGTCTCTTCGAGGTGGCGGGCGATGCGGTCGGCCTTCTCCCAGACCGTCTCATAGGGCAGGCGCAGGGACCCGAAGACGAGGGCCGCGCGCAGGGGGTGCTGGGCGACGCCCCGCCGCAGGATCTCCGGGATATCTTTCAGTTGGGTGATCTCTTCAGGCGTCATTATCGTATCACCAGGAGGGCCAGCGCGCCCAGCGCAAGAGAATAAAAGCCGAAGAGATAGAACCGCCTCGTGATGAGCACGCCCTTGAGCAGATACAGGGCCGCCAGGCCCAAAAGGTAAGCGGTCGTCATCCCCAGATAGATCGACGGGTCCCTGAAGAGGTGCGCGTTATCTGCGAACGCCCCCTCCCAAATAAAGGCGGCCACAATGGCCGGCAGCGAGGCGATAAAGGAGAACCGGAAGGCTTCCTGACGGTCGCAGCCGCGCAGGAGGAGGGCCGCGATCGTGGCGCCGGAGCGCGAGATGCCGGGCAGGACCGCGATGCCCTGCGCGCAGCCCATGACGACGCTGTCCAGGAGGGTGATGCGTCCCCGGCCCGGCCCGGTCACCCGGCGCGTCGTCAGGAGCACAAGACCATTGACGAGGAGAAAGACGCCGATCCAGGCGCCCGACCCGAAGAGCGGCTCGAGGAACCCCTTGATGAGGAGGCCGGATGCCCCCGTGATGAGCGTGACGACGAGGATGTAACCCAGCAGGCGGCGCTGGCGCAGGTAAGCGCCGATGTCCCGGAAGAAGAAGGTGACGACAGCGCCCAGCGTCCCGACATGCAACAGGACGGTGCGTGCCAGGACGTCTGAGTCCAGGCCGAGGATCCGATGGGCCAGGCCCAGGTGCCCGGAGCTGCTGATGGGTAGAAATTCGGTCAGCCCCTGAAGGGCGCCCAACAAGATATCGTGCATGGGGTGTCCTTATTCAAACCGGATGTCGTCCAGATAAAAGATGCACCCGTCGGGGTTGCCCGCCAGGTTGGCGCTCCAGACAAAGCCGCCGATGATATGCGTCAGGTTCTTTCCGGAGAGATCGATGACGTAACGCTGCCACGCGTCCGTGAGGACCACCGGACCGATCTTCGCCTCGCCGGAGTCAGGGTAGGGGCCTTTCGTGCCGCCGACCTTGAACTC
>CAZDLS010000070.1:0-8448 GCA_964506425.1 uncultured Planctomycetia bacterium
CTCGCCGTTGTCCAAAACCACCCTGATGACCTCTGCGTTTTTTTTCGTCACGCGGGGCGAAAGGATCCTTTCCGCCCCGATCTCTCCGTTTTTCTTGATAGTATAACAATAGTGGGTCTTGCCTTTGTTGTATTCCGAAACCAGCTCTTTAAAACTAAGCTGTCGGCCGTCGACCAGGGCCACCCTCGTCTCTCCGGAAAAACATCCCCCCGCGGAGTCGCCTTCCACTATGAAGATCTCGGACATGGAGGCGTCGGACTCGGAACAGTCGGCCAGCTTGCCGGGCAAAGAGAGCCCCTCGAGCGCGCCCTTGCGCCGCGTGAGCTCGCGGGCCTTGCGCGCGGCCTCGCGGGCGCGGGCGGCCAGGACGGCCTTCTCCACGATCTTGTTCGTGACCGGCGGGTTCTCCTCAAAGAAGGCCGACAAGAACTCGAACGTCTGCGACGCGACGAACCCTTCGGCCTCGGAGTTGCCGAGCTTCGTCTTGGTCTGCCCCTCGAACTGCGGGTTGGGGATCTTGAGGCTGATGACCGCCGTCAGCCCCTCGCGCACGTCATCGCCGGAGATCGAGGCGCTGGTGTCCTTGAGCAGGTTCTTGCTCTTGACGTATTGGTTGATGGCGCGCGTCAAGGCGGACTTGAACCCGCTCAGGTGCGTGCCGCCCTCGATGGTGTTGATGTTATTGACGTAGGAGAAGATGTTCTCGGCGTAGCCGTCGTTGTACTGCAGCCCCATCTCGAGGACCATGCCCTCGCCGGGCTTCTCGCAAAAAAGGACCTTTTTATGCAGGGGGTTCTTGTTGCGGTTGAGGTGCTCGACGAACTGGACGATGCCGCCGTTAAAACAGAACTCCGTCTCCTTGTCCTTGTCGCCGCGCTCGTCCACCAGCTGGATACGCAATCCCTTGTTCAGGAACGCCAGCTCGCGCATCCGGTTGGCGAGCGTGTCGTACGACATCTCGATGGACTTGGCGAAGATCTGCTTGTCGGGCTTGAAGGTGACCTTGGTGCCGGTGGTCTTGACCTTGCCTATGGCGCGCAGCTTGGAGGCGGTCTTGCCCCTCTCGTACCTTTGATGAAAGACCGTGCCGTCGCGCCTTATCTCGACCTCGAGCCACTCGGAGAGGGCGTTCACCACGCTGACGCCCACCCCGTGCAGGCCGCCCGAGACCTTGTACACGCGGTGGTCGAACTTGCCGCCGGCGTGCAGGGTCGTCAGGACCACCTCGACGGCGGGCTTCTTCTCCGTGGCGTGGATGTCCACGGGGATGCCGCGGCCGTCGTCGATGACGCTGACGCTCTGGTTCGGGTGCAGGACGACGCGGATCGCCTTGCAGTAGCCGGCGAGCGCCTCGTCCACCGAGTTGTCGACGACCTCGTAGACCAGATGGTGCAGGCCGCGGGCCGTCGTGTCGCCGATGTACATGGCGGGGCGCATGCGCACCGCCTCGGTGCCCTCGAGGACCTGGATCGTCCGCGCGTCGTAGGTTTTGCCTTCGGGTGCCTTCATGTCCGCGGCCTGTTTTCGTCCCTGCGGTCCTTCTTGACCGGACCCAGGCGCAGCTTGAGGCCCAAGGGCCCCAGCGCCGCCCGAAGCTTTTTTTCCAGGCTTTCTTTTTTTAGGGTGAGTGCGTGCAGCCATGCTGAGCTTTCTACATTAACGTGGATTCTGTCTTTTGTCAAATACACGATCTCGGTGTGCCGCGCCGCCCTGGGCCCCGCCGCCCGCCGCCAGGCCTCCTTGATCTTGTCGGCGCGGCCCCGCTCCTGCTTCTTCAAGAGGTCTTTCCAGACCTCCTTGACGAGCCCCTTGAGCTCTTCGGTCATCGGCCGGGTCCCCCGTCATCCGAGCCTCATGGGCTGGATGATATAGACGTATTCGTCGCCGCGCACGACGCCGGGCTTGTCCGCGTCGTAGAGCTCGAGGGTGAAGCCCGCCTCGGGCCAATGGCGCAACATGTCCAGGAAGTACGTCGGGTTGAACCCGATCAACATCTCCTTGCCGGTGTAATCAATGGGGATCTCCTCCTTGAACTCGCCGATATCCGGGGTCGTCTTCGAGATGACGAGCTTGTTCTTGAAGACCTCGAGTTTCACGGCCTGGAAATCCGGCGTGGTCAACAGGTTCGCGCGCCGCAGGGCCAGGACAAAGGGTTCTTTTTCCAGGAATACCTTGGTCGATGAGGCCGGCGGGATGACGCGCTGGTAGTCCGGGAACTCGCCTTCGATGAGCCGCGAGATGAGCGTGATGCCGTCCATCTCGAAGAAGACCTGATTGGGCCCGACCCCGACCGTGACCTCCCCTTCTTCCTGAAGGTTGCGCAGGAGCTCCTGGATGGCCTTATGGGGGATGATGATCTTGAACTCTTTTTGGGTCTTGAGGTCTTGTTTTTTCTCGACGACGGCAAGGCGCCGGCCGTCCGTGCCGACGAACTTGACGCTGGTCTGCCCGGCCTCGTTCTTCAACTCAAAGAGGAGCCCGTTCAACACATACCGCGTCTCTTCATGGGAGATCGCAAAGGTGGTCAGTTGGAGCAGCTGCTTTAGCACCGCCTGCTCGAAGGTCACCTCGCTTTTTTCTTTGAAGTCGGGCAGCTTGGGGAACTCTTCCTTCGGCAATCCCATCAATTTAAACTCACAGTTTTCCAACTGGATATCCACGATGTTGTTTTTGCGCGTGGACAGGGCCACGACGCCCGCGGGCAGCTCTTTAACGATATCGCTCAGGCGTTTGGTCGAGATCGTGATGGCGCCCGGATCGATCACCTCGGCGTCCAATAATAAAGAAATACCTATATCCAGGTCGGTTGTCGTCAGTTGGACGCGGTTTTTCGCGGTCTCAAACAAGATGTTGGATAAAATAGGCAGGACGCTTCTCGTGGTGATGACGTTTCCAACTACCTGGATCCCTCTTAATAGATCGCTTTTATCGATCCGGATCTTCATACACAACCTCCGATTACTAAAAACATCTTTCGATTAAAACAGTATCAGTCGTAAAGGGCTTGGGTCTTGTTGAAAAACCGCTAACCCGCTACAACACCAAGACATCATCTAAATACGGATTGTGCACAACCCGTTGAAAACCCGTTATGACCCGCGGAAGAACTTCAAGACCCCGTCCACGTCGTTTTGGACCGACGGGTCTGTTTTGATCTCCCTTTTTATCTTATTAACGGCATACAAGACCGTCGTGTGGTCTTTGCCGCCGAACCCCATGCCGATCTCAAACAGGGAAAGCGGCGTCAACTCGCGCGCCATGTACATGGCCACTTGGCGCGGCCGCACGACGTTCTTAACGCGCCGCCGGTTCTTCAGGTCATCGGCGGGGATACGGTAAAACTCGGCCACGACGCGCAGGATATCTTCCAGCGAGACCTGGCGCGCGCTCTCTTTAAGGAGGTCTTTCAGGACGGCCTTGACCGAGTCAATGGTGATAGGCCTTTCTTCGAGAAGCGAATAAGCGATGACGCGCACCAGCGCCCCCTCCAACTCGCGAATATTCGTCTTGATCGTCTCCGCGATGAAGTGCAGGGCCTCGTCGGGAAAATCGACGGACTCTCCTTCGATCTTCTTTTTCAGGATGGCCACGCGCGTCTCTAAGTCCGGCGGCTGGATGTCCGCGACCAGGCCCCAGCCGAAGCGCGAGGCGAGACGCTCCTCCAGCCGCTGGATCTCTTTCGGCGGCCGGTCGGAGGAGATGATGATCTGTTTATGGCTGTCGTAGAGCGCGTTGAAGGTGTGGAAGAACTCTTCCTGAGTGGCCTCCTTGCCGGCGATGAAATGGATGTCGTCGATCAGGAGGATGTCCACGTTGCGGAATTTTTCGCGAAAGGCCTTGGTCGAGCGGTCGCGGATCGCGTTGATGAGGTCGTTGGTGAAACGCTCGGAGGTCGTGTAGTAAAAGCGCAGCTCCGGGTGGACGCAGCGGATGTGGTGGCAGATCGCCTGCATGAGATGCGTCTTTCCCATCCCCACCCTTGCGTAGATAAAGAGAGGGTTGTACGCCTTGGCGGGCGACTCGGCGATGGAGACGCACGCGGCGTGCGTGAAGCGGTTCGACGGCCCCACGACAAACCCCTCAAAGGTGTACTTCGGGTTGAGCAGGGTTGCGTCGCGGGCGGGGGCCGCGGCGCGGACCGGCAATGCCGCGGGCGGCCGGCCCGGCTGCCCGGCCGGCACGAGGCCGGGGTTGATGAGGTAATCGAGGTTTTTTACCGACGGGGAATTTTTCAGGAGGTCGCGGATGGCGAGCTCGTAGTGCTGGGCGATCCAGTCCTTGTGGAAGTCGCTGGGGACCTCGAGGACGAGGGTCTGCGTCGTCTCCTCGACGCGCGCCTTGATCGGCTTGAGCCACGCCTCGAAGGCGGCGTCGCCGATGCGCTGGCGCATGGTTTGACAGATCTCGGGCCAGGCCTCAGGGAGGATCGTCATGGCGTTTTCACGGGGTCACACGCACCGTCAACGGCTTATCCACATAGCCCACAGGTTATCCACATGCCCGGTCGGCGGATGCGGGGACACATTATAATGGCACGAAAAAAATAATGCAAGGAAATATTTTGAAGGCCGCGAGCCGGGCACCTGAGCGCCGCGGACCTGGCTGCGGACCGCGCCCGGCCCGTCGTTCATTTCAGGGAGCAATCCATATCTGCCGCAAATGGTTAGGCTTGAGAAAATTCTTGACAGCCCGTGACCCTATGTTATAATCTCTCTCTTATGAAAAAGACTCTGACCACTCCGTCCAAGATCGTTGGCAAGCGCCGTCACGGATTTCGTCGTCGGATGCGGACGCGCGGCGGCCGCAAGGTCCTGAAAGCCAGGCGTCGAAAAGGCAGATACCGGGTGTCGGTGTAGGCGATATGACATACCTGCTCGTGCGCCTCATCGTCCTGTACCAAAAGATCGTCTCCCCCCTTCTTCCCAGGCGCTGCCGGTTTGAACCATCCTGTTCCGAGTACGCCAAAATAGCCCTCGGGCGCCGCGGGCTCTTCCGCGGCACCCTGCTCAGCCTCAAGCGTATCCTCAAGTGCACCGCCTGGCACCCAGGCGGCTATGACCCTGTCAAATAAGCATAAAGCGAGCGTATACATGGAAAAGAGATTCTTTGTCGCATTGGCCCTGTCGTTCCTGGTGATCACTGTTTATTCAGGCATGAAAGGGAAGCAATATGTTGCAAATGAAGAAGTTGCAACACAAGCGGGTGCCCCGGCCGTCCGGCCCAATGCTATCCAGCCGATTGAGAGTGGCGCAACTTCTTTAGATACAGTAACTTCTGAAGAGTCCGCCGTTAGTTCTGATGCGTCCGCCGTCAGTTCTGATAACTCGGCCATCGTTCCCGGCACCCTTGAGGAAAGGGTCTTCGATGAGGAGGATGCGCAGACCACCCTTTTCGAGACGGAGAAACTCGTCTTAACTATATCAAAAATAGGCGGTTATGTAAAAAGCATTGAATTGAAAGAGCCCAGGGCGCACCTTAGCTTTCATGGGTTTGGTGCGGAGCGCGGGTGGACGGAGGTGCCGTTCGAGATGCGGCGAAGTGCCGACGGGTTCGTACTGGAATACAAGGCCGGCACAGGCGAAGAGATCACGAAGGAGTTTTCATTTGAGACCCCCCTCTCGCTTGCTTTGACCGTGACCTATAAAAATGTAAGTGATTTAAATTCAGATAATTACAAAATTTTATTAGGCGCAGTCGGTGTCAAGGACAAAAAGGATCCGATCAGCTCCCGGTATCTCGAGCTCTCGTATAGCGCGGACGTCGTGTCGCGGCGTGCCTTATTAGGCCTGAAGAAGACGTTTCGTGAATCCAAAGACCTGCGCTGGATCGGGTTGCGGGATAAGTACTTTGCGCAGGTCGTAGTTCCCGGGGAGCCTGGCTTTAAAGGGATCGAGGCCGATGTTGTTGGTGGCTATCGGCTTGTATGGGCTTCGGTGGCCGCGCTTAATGTGGTCAAGGCTCGTGTATATTTTGGGCCTGAAGACGAAAAGGCGCTGAGGGCCTTTGAGGAAGGCGCGCAGCAGATCGTCAGTTATGGAAAGTTCGACCTGATAGCCAAGCCCTTGTTGGTGTTACTTAAACTATTGCAACGAGTTACGAGAAATTGGGGCCTGGCGATCATCCTGATGACGATCATCGTTTATACTATCCTCTCCCCCCTCTCCTTGAAAAGCATGAAGTCCATGCGCCGGATGCAGGCCCTGCAGCCGCAGGTCGAGGCGCTGAAAGCCAAGCTCAAGGATAATCCTCAAAAGCTTAATGCGGAGATCATGGAGCTGTACCGCCGCGAGCAGGTCAACCCGTTTGGCGGGTGCCTCCCCATTATCCTGCAGATCCCGGTATTCTTCTCCTTGTATCAGGTCCTTATGCGCTCTATCGAGCTCAAAGGCCAGGGTTTCTTATGGATAAAGGACCTTTCTGAGCCGGACAGGCTCTTTCGCCTTGGGCATGAGATGCCTATTATTGGAAGCGACTTCAATTTGCTGCCCATCTTGATGGCCGGCTTAATGGTCTTGCAGCAGAAGATCACAACGAAATCCTCTGTTGCAGCTTCGCCGGAGATGGCCCAGCAGCAAAAGATCATGGGTACAGTCATGCCGCTTGTCTTCGGGGTCTTGTTTTATAAGATCCAGTCCGGCTTGGTTCTATACTGGTTCACAAACAGCCTGCTGAGCGTTATATTCCAATGGAAGGTAAACAAGACAGTAAACGGCAAGAAGTAGGGTTCGATTTCGAAGGCCGGACCATTGACGAGGCGGTCAAGAAGGCCCTTGCCGCGCTCAAGGTCAGCCGCGACGAGCTCGACGTCAAGGTTCTCTCTGAGGAAGAGAAGGGCCTTTTTGGCATGGCCGGCGGCAAGCCCGCCCGTATCCACGTCAAACTAAAGAAGAAATAAAAAGCCGCAAATGTTTCCACGAGGAACAATGTTCTAGTGAGAACATTGTTCCTCGTGGAAACATTGGCACAAGCAACTTAGAAAAAAGTTCTTGAACGCTCTTGACATTGTGATAAAATCGACTTATTAGAACAATGTTAAAATTTCTAGTTGCGCCCCTGGGGAGATTTTGTGATTCAAGAGAACTCCGGCAACAAATTAGATCCGTGGTTTGTTACAGGATTCTGCGAGGGCGAAGCTGCTTTTACTTATAGCAGAGGAAAGGAATCTCTGGGTGCATATTTTTCCGTCAGGCAGAGATACGATAACTATCACATAATAAATAAGTTACAGGATTTTTTTGGAGGAATAGGGAAGATTTATTACGCCGACGGGCACGAACCGTCAAAATTTAGCGGACACACAAAGCCATCGCTTTTTTTCAGGGTAACACGGGTAGAAGAACTTTTAAAAATTGTCGAACATTTTGAAAAGTTTCCCTTGCAAGGCAAGAAGCAGGAAGCTTTTCGTGCCTGGAAGAAGCTTGTTGATTATAAGGCCGATTATTTTCGTCGACCTGATCGAAATATTCTCGAAGAACTCCGCTTACAGGTTTCAGTATTGAACCAGAAAAGACGAGACAGAAGGCGTGGCCAAGGTAATCGCAGTCTGTAACCAGAAGGGCGGCACGGGAAAGACGACGACGGCGGTGAACCTCGCCGTGTATCTGGCGCTCGAGGGCAGGAGGGTCCTGCTCGTCGACGCGGACCCTCAGGGCAATACCACGAGCGGCCTGGGTGTCGACAAGAACGCCATCGAAAAGTCGCTCTACGATCTCCTCATCGGCGAAGAAGGCATCGCCGCCATCACGCAAAAGTCGGCCATAGAGAACCTCGACCTCGTCGCCTCCAATATCGACCTCATCGGCGCCGAGGTCGAACTCGTCGATGCCGTTGGCAGAGAGGGGCGCCTTAAAAAAGGGCTCGCCGCCGTGCTTGATGATTATGATTTCATCATCATCGACTGCCCGCCATCCCTGGGCCTAATTACGTTAAACGCTTTAGTTTCAGCAGGTTGCGTCATTATTCCTGTCCAGTGTGAGTATTACGCGCTCGAAGGCTTGGGCCAGTTGACCAATACGATCAACCTCGTCAGGGACAGCCTGAACCCGGCGCTTGAGGTCGAGGGCGTCCTGTTGACCATGGCGGACTACCGCACCAACCTGACCCAGGAGGTCATCAACGAGACGAGGAGCTTTTTCGGCGACCGCGTCTTTGAAACGATCATCCCGCGCAGCATCCGGCTCTCCGAGGCCCCCGGCTTTGGCAAGCCGATCCACTTTTACGATAAGAACTCTATCGGCGCCCAGAAGTATGCGGCGCTCGCCAGGGAAGTCTTGGCACGGTCAGAGGGCGCGGCGGCTGTTGCGCCCGCGCCCGCCGGCGAGGGCGAGCAGCAGCAGGAGCAGCAGGAGCAACGGGAGCAGCAGGAGCAGGCGCCCGCATAGAGATGGCATAGAAAGACCAGGTCTTTTACTGCCACATTGTGACATAGAAAGACCTGGTCTTTTACTG
>CAZDLS010000071.1:0-8336 GCA_964506425.1 uncultured Planctomycetia bacterium
GGGCAGAACAGCACCATTGTTCCTTCCCTGAAAATGTCCCTTTTCGTCAAGAAAGAGGATTGGCGGCTCTTGATCAAGACGTCGCGATCCGGGAGTACCGCGGCCGCGTCAGAGGACGTCGGATGCGGCGGTCGTCGTCGGCGCGGCGCTGCGGCCCGGCAGCTGCGACAACTCCTCTTTCAACCCCTTGTTCTCTTGTTCCACGAGGCTCAGGGATGCCTGCAGATCATTGATCGCGTCCTGACCCGTTTCGATCTGCGCGGCCAACGCCTCGATCCGCGCGTAAAGGCCCGCCCGCTCTTTTTCAAGGGACAGGACCTTCTTTTCAAGGTCAAAACGGTTGGCCATCTCCAGGCGGAACTTCGTGTCCAGGTTCTCGTTCTTCAACGAGGCGCGGACCACCAGGCCGAGCAAGACGACGAAAACGGCAACGATCGTGATAAGAGGCGTCTTCCTTAAGATGTCAGCGGCCATGCGCGCGTCGCCATCTCCCGCAATATATCTCAGCTACTTCAGGTTTTCCAAAGGCTCCCGCAGGCCGGTATCGCCGGCGACCGCGGCGCTCCCGTGCCCCTTCGTGAGTCTGGGCAGAATGACGATCTCCACCCGGCGGTTCCGACGGCGCCCTTCGGGCGCATCGTTAGAGGCGAGGGGCCGGTGCTCGCCGTAGCCGATGGCGGCCAAGCGTCCCGGTTCAACGCCCTTCTCCTGCAAATAATAGACGACGCTGTTGGCGCGCGCCGTCGAAAGCTCCCAGTTCGACTTCCACCCGGAGATCTTGATCGGCTCGTTATCCGTGTGCCCTTCGACCCCGATATCGAGGTCCGACGCCTTGGCAACGATCACACCGCAGACCTTATCCAGGACCGCGAAAGCCTCTTTCTTGATCTTGTCCTTGCCGGAGTCAAAAAGGACCTCATCGAGGAAGGTGACAACGAGACCCCGGTCCTCCATGCTTAAGCTAACTCCTTGGGCGCCCGTGAGTTTGCTCTCAAGCTCTGCCTTGATCGCGGCGAGCCTGTCGAGCTCTTCTTCCAGCGTCCGGATACGCTCCGTGTCGGAACGCCGGCCCTTCTGGAAGATGACCGTGCAGCCGCAAAGGAGGATCGCGCAGATAAAAAAAAGCGGGACCGCCGCCGCCCGGGCATTACACCGCATCATGACATCCTCCCTGGTCTTCAGACTCGCTTACCTTAACATAGGCGGTATGCTTCGTCAAGCCAAAGTTGGGGCCTCATTTAAAGAGGGTCTCTTCCCTTCCCGAACCCACCGAGATGATGTCCACCTTGGCCCCGCACGTATCTTCAAGGGCCCTCACGTAGGCCTTGGCCCGGGGAGGCAATTTCTTGTAACTCCTCAAATGGCTTGTGGTTTCCTGCCACCCTTTAAAATCTTTATACACGGGCAGGGCCTTCTGCATGACCTCCAGGTCGCTGGGAAAATCACGGAAGACCTTGCCTTTATACTTGTAGGCGGTGCAGACTTTTATCGTCTTGAGGTTGTCAAGGACATCGAGCTTCATCATGGCCATGAGGTCCACGCCATTAAGCATCACCGCGCGGCGGACCATCACCGCATCGAACCAGCCGCAGCGCCGCGGCCGGCCGGTCGTGGCCCCGAACTCATGCCCCTTCGTCCGGATGGCCTCCCCCATGATCCCCGGGAACTCCGTCATGAAAGGCCCTTCGCCGACGCGCGTCGCGTAGGCCTTGACCACACCGATGATGCGGTCGATCTGGGTCGGCGCCACGCCCGTCCCGGTGCAGGCCCCGGCCGCTATCGTGCTCGAAGAGGTCACATAAGGATATGTCCCGAAATCGACATCGAGGAATGTCCCCTGCGCCCCCTCGAAGAGGATGGATTTTTTCCGTCTCACGGCCCGGTGGAGGATCGCGGCGGTATCGCCGACCAGGTCCTTGAGGCGGTGGCCGAACGAGAGATACATCGCATACAAGGCCTCAAAGGCAAAGCCCTCGTGGCCGTAGACGTTCCTGAAGACCTCGTTCTTCTCCGCGAGGTTGTCCTTGAGCTTGCGCTCCAGGAGGGACGGGTTGAGCAGGTCTCCCATGCGGATGCCGCAGCGCGAGGCCTTATCGACATAGCAGGGCCCGATGCCGCGGCCCGTCGTGCCGATCTTGCGCTCGCGCTTGGTCTCGCGCAGCCCGTCGAGGATGCGATGGTAAGGAAAGATGACGTGGGCGTGCTCGGAGATGGTCAGGCGCCGGCACACGTCGATGCCCTTGCGGCGCAGGGCGGCGATCTCCCCGAGCAGCACGTCGGGGTCGACGACCACGCCGTTGCCGATGAGGCACCTCTTGTCCTTGTGCAGGACCCCCGACGGCAAGAGGTGGAAGACGAAGGTACTGCCGCCGACGACGACCGTGTGGCCCGCGTTGTTGCCGCCCTGGAAGCGCACGATGTACGCGGCGTCCTTGGCCAGGACGTCGATCACCTTGCCCTTTCCCTCATCCCCCCATTGCAGCCCTACCAGTACGGTATTCATTCTCTTTACGGTGCCATCGTGAAGATCTTACGGGCGATGTCCGGATATTTCGCCACGAAGAGGAGCTCGTCCGCGACGAGCGGCTTCTGGTTGTGAACGTTGGCATAGCGCACGAGCTCCAGGACCCGGGCCGCCTCGGCGTCGTCCTTGAACTCGACCTCCAGGTTGTCGTAGACGTTGCGGAACCCCTTGATGCCGGAGTACTCGCCGGCCGTGATCTGACGGCCCGTGTCGATCACCTCGGCCTCGCCGCGGCCCAGCTCCTCAAAATCATAGAGCTCGTAGTTGCGGCGGTCCTTGAGCGCGCCGTCGGCGTGGATCCCCGACTCGTGCGCAAAGGCGTTGGACCCGATGCCGGGCTGATTGATCGGTATCGGCACGCCGAAGGCGTACGACGCGTACTTGCACAGGTGCCACGCCTTCTTCAGGTCCAGGCGCTCGTCCAAAAGGTACGCGCCGGCCAGGCCGCTGCCGTAGCGGACGGCCAGGATACAGCTCACCAGGTCCGCATTGCCCGCCCGCTCGCCCATGCCGTTGACGCAGGTGTTGATGTAGGCGTCCACGCCCGCGTCCACCGCGGCCTTTGCGCCGGCGACGGAGTTGGCCACGACCATCCCCAGGTCATTGTGGCAATGGACCTCGATCGGGAGCTTGACGGCCGAGGCCAGCTTGAGGATCCGCTCATAGATCGAGAACGGGCTGTCGAACCCCAGCGTGTCGCAGTAGCGGATCCGGGCCGCGCCCGCCTCCTTGGCGGCCTGCGCGAACTCGATGAGGTAATCCATGTGGGTGCGCGAGGCGTCTTCGGCGTTGACGCCGACGGCCTCGGCGCCCTTCTTGAGGGCGAGGCGGGTCGCCTCCGCCATGCCCTTGATGACCATCCCGTGGTCGATCTTGCCCTTGAACTTCCCCAAGATCATCTGGTCGGACGTGGAGATCGAAAGGTTCATGAACTTAAGCTTGGGGACGTTCTGGAACGCGGCCTGGACGTCACCCGTAGTGGCGCGGATCCAGCCGCTGAGCCGGATGCGCCTCATGACGCCTTTTTCGACGAGCTCCAGGTTGGCGTTCAGATAGTTCTTCTCGTGCTGCGTCATCGGAAAGCCGAACTCCGACTGGGCGACGCCCATGTCGTCGAGCATCATATTCAGGAGCGTCTTCTGCAGCTTGGAGAGGCATATCCGCGACGTCTGGACGCCATCCCGGTTGGTCACATCCAAGACATGGATCTTCTTCTTTTCCGTGCTCATAAAGACCTCACTTGTTCTTGCTCTCTTGGGGCACGAGGCCCAGCTTCTCTTCCAACTCTTCCAGGGACGGCACCTGCACCATGCCGTAGACGTCGCGGTTATGAAGGAGCAGGACTGGTCCTGCCGCCATCTCCAGTTCCTGCGTCAGGGCGATCTTCCGGGTCAGGGCCGCGTCACCCTCAGGGCCGGCGGCACAGCCGCGCAGGAGGCCGGTGTCGGCACCCGCCTTCTCGGCGCAACGCTCCCACCAGCCGGATTCTCTCTCGCCGGCGCGGCAGATCAAATAATCAAAAAATAGATCAGGCTGCGTCTTCTCCAGACATGCCAAGCGCTTATACTCCTCTATCGTCGGCAGGCCGCCCTGCGCCAAAAAAGCCCCCTCCTCGTCCCGGGCCACCAGAAAATGCCAGGCCAACGATATGTCTTTATGCCTTGCGCGAAGCGCCTTCAGGCGCTGCGCCAACTCCGCCAAATAGGGATACCCCAGATCAAAAAAGACGTCGAGCCGGCCCGGGGCCGCGGGGCGCTTCAGAAAAACGGAGACGCCCGCCAGGTCCGGCCTGAGCACGTAATACGCCCCTTTCTTCTCGACCATCTTGCTCAAGAAACCAAAGAACTCGTGTTCCTCGGCCGCCGCCTCAAAGACATACAGCGGCAGCGTCCCGGCCTGCGCGTCCTCGATGACTTTCTGCGCCTCGGCAGCGGCGGCGTCGAGCCGCCGGACCCGCAGCTTTCCGAAGAGCGCCTCAAGGTCCCTGAGGACGGCCTGCGTCTGGCTCGACGGGCACTCTTTGGATTCGATGACCGTGACGTCCAACGGCAAGATCTGCGTGTACACGCATCGCGACGCGAGCAGGCCTTTGGAATGTTGGCAACGCGCCGCAAACCCCCCGCGGCGAACGCAGTCGCTGTCTTTAATGCAGACAGGCAGCAACGCCGCCACCTCCGGATCGTCCTGACGCGCAGCGCCCAGCGTCACCTCATCGCAAGAGACGAGTCCCGCCTTCCCCTTGCCTTCAAGGCGCAGCCGCAGAAGGCTCGCCCTCCTTGCCTGCCACCAGGTCGACACATAGAGTGCGCCCTCGAGCGTCCCGGCCTCCACCGGACCGTAAGAAACCGCGCCGTTGATGACGACATCGATGCCTGGGGCGCTCCTGAGAAGAGCGGCGTCCTCCTCCCGGCTCAAAGAGCTCAGGACCACGACGATCTCGGCGCCCCGCTTCCTCAGGTCCCGGACCCCGTCCTTCACGACGAGGAGCGGCGTCTTCCACCCAACGGCGCCCCGCGCGGCTGCCGTCGCATCGGTCAGGCCCAGCACGCCGACGCGCACCCCATCGACCTCCTTGAGGAGGTACGGCCGGCCGGCGCCGCTGACGTTCGTCGATACAAAAGGAAGGTCCTCGAAATCCTTGATGAACGATGCCCCAAAGACGAACTCCTGGCCGCTCAGGAGCAGCGCGTCATACCCCATCGCCTTCAGGGCGGTCAGGTAGATCTTCGTGCGCTCCGCGTCCAGATCAAAATTGACCGAGGCCGTATCCAGGACCCCCGAACCGAAGAGCGCGCCGGCCTCCACGGCCAAAAGACCCGGATACCGCAGCCGGGCCTCCTTGAGGGCCGCGGCGCGCCTGGCCACCCCGCCGTCGGGCTCACCCGGACAATCGCAGGGATAGAGGGCCGCGTACGACTGACCCGTAATGAACAAGACGATCTCTTTCTCTTGCTCTTGGGCCCCGAGCGGCCGTGCCGGCAGACCCGCGGCCAGCGCCAAAAGAGACACAAGGAGGGCGATACGCCCTTGCAAAAACGTCATCATCGGCCGTTCTACAGTTGCACCGTCTTGGCGGAAGTGATGTGGGGCAGGCCCTTGATCTTCTCCAGGATCTCAGGCGTGACACAGGCATCGACGTTCAAGACGGAAAGGGCCTTGCCGCCCTGTTTCTCCCGGCCGAACGACATCGCCGCGATATTGATCTTGTACTCTCCCATGAGCGAACCCAAAGAGCCGATGATCCCGGGCTTGTCCCAGTTGTGGATGATCACCATGCACCCCATCGGGATCGCCTCGACGAAGAACTCGTTGATCTTCACGAGGCGCGGCTCGGATTTCGTGAAGAGCGTGCCGGCCACGCGCTGGACCGTCTTGTTCGTCTTCACTTCCAGCGATACCAGGTTGACGAACTCCTCGACCTGCATGGACTTGGACTCCATCACCCGGATGCCCCGCTCCTTGGCCAGGGCCAGGGAGTTGATGTAATTGACGTTCTCCTGGAGGATGGGCGCCAAGAGCCCCTTCATGAGGGCCATGGTCAGCGGCACCGTATCGTGACAGGCGATCTCGCCGCTGAAGACGACGTTGACCTCCTGCAGGGCGCCGTCCGCGAGCTGGCTCGAGAAACAGCCGAGCTTCTCGCACAGATTGATATACGGCTGCAGCACGTGATACGTCTCCGGGTCGACCGAGGGGTAGTTGGCGGCGTTACGGATGCCCTTGCCGGAGAGCGCGTCCGCGACCTGGTGGGCGATCTCGATGGCGACGTTCACCTGGGCCTCTTGCGTCGAGGCGCCCAGGTGGGGCGTCAGGACCACGTTCTTGAACTTCGTCAGCGGCAGGTCCTTGGGCGGCTCCGCAACGTATACGTCCAGGGCCGCTCCGGCGATCTTGCCGGACTCAAGGGCCCGCGCCAGGGCCGCCTCATCGATGATGCCGCCGCGGGCACAATTGATCACCCGCGTGCCCGCCTTCATCATGGCGAACTGCGCATCCGAGATCATCCCCTTCGTCTCTTCGGTCACCGGGACGTGGACGGTGATGTAATCGGCGCTGCGGTAGATGTCCTCCAGCTTCATGATCTCGATGCCGGCCTGCTCGGCGATCTCACGCGCCAGGAACGGATCGTGACCCTTGACGCGCATCCCGAAGGCGAGGCAGCGCTTGGCCACCTCCATGCCGATACGGCCGAGGCCGATCACCCCGATCGTCTTGTTGTAGAGCTCGACACCCATAAAGTCCTTGCGGCGCCATTCGTTGTTTTTCATCGAGACGTCCGCCTGGGGGATCGAGCGCGAAAGCGCCAGGATAAGGCTCATCGTGTGCTCGGCGGTGGAGATCGTGTTGCCGCCCGGCGTGTTCATGACGATGATGCCGCGGTCCGTCGCGGCCTTGAGGTCCACGTTGTCAAGCCCCACGCCCGCGCGGCCGATGATCTTCAGGTTCTTCGCGGCCTCGATGACGTCCGCCGTCACCTTGGTGGCGCTGCGCACGAGCAGCGCATCGCAATCCGCGACGGCCTCTTTCAGGGCGTCCCCCTTGAGCCCCGTCTTGACCTCGACGGAAAACTCCTTTGAGCTCTTGAGGATCTTCAGGCCTTCTTCCGAGAGTGCATCACTGACCAGGATCTTGAACATGTCCGACTCCGTTTCATCAGAGGACCGCAAAAGGAGCGTTGGCGGCCCGTTGCCTGTTAAGTTAAAAAGACCTCTTGGGCCGCCTTGACGCCGGCGCCCAGCTCGAACGCATGGCCCATCTTCTTCAAGACCTTCTCCAGACACGCCAGGGCCAGGATGATGTCCGACTCCGTGATGTAGCCCATGTGGGCGATGCGGAAGATCTTGCCCTTCGCCGCGCCCTGCCCGCCGGCGATCGTCACGCCGTATTCGTCGCGCATCGTCTTGACGAGCTTGTCGCCGTCGATCCCCTCGGGGACCCGGGCCGCCGTCACCGCGTCCGACGCCGCCTGCGGCGCAAAGAGCTCCAGGCCCAATGCCGCGACCGCGGCCCGCGTCGCCTCGGCGAGCCTGCGGTGGCGGGCGAAGATCGCCTCCAGGCCGTCGGCGCGCATCATCTTGAGCGACTCGTTCAAGGCAATGATGATGCCGATCGCGGGCGTGAAGGCCGTGTCCGTCTTCTCCAGCGCCTTTTTGGCCTTTTTAAGGTCAAAATAATACTTCGGGCACTTCGACTCCTCGACGAGCTTCCACGCCTTCTTGCTGACGCTTAAGAAACCCAGGCCGGGCGGCAGCATGAACCCTTTCTGCGAACCGGAGACGACCACGTCCACGCCCCACGCGTCCATCTGCAGGTCGACGACGCCCAGGCCGCTTATGGCATCCACGACCAGGACCGCCTCGGTCTCCTTCGTGACCTGGGCAAACCCCTTGACGTCAAAGACGACGCCCGTGGAGGTCTCGCAGAGCGTCGTGAAGACCGCCTTGATGGTGGCGTCTTTGGCGAGATGCTCCTTGACGACCGCGGGGTCCAGCGCCTGACCCCACGTGACCTTGATCACCGTCGTCTTGATGCCGTAGGCGGCGCACAGCTCGGTCCAGCGTTCGCCGAACTTACCGCCCTCGACGATCAACGCCGTGTCCCCCCAAGAAAGAAGGTTGACGACGGCGGCCTCCATCGCGCCCGTCCCCGACGAGGCCATGAGAAAACAGTCGTTCTTCGTCTGAAAGACCCACCGGAGCGCCTCGAAGGTGTCCTTCAAAACGGCCTGGAACTGGGGCGTGCGGTGATGGATAATGGGGCGCGCCAACGCCTCCGTGACCGATCCGGAACAGATCCGCGCGCTGCAGATCAA
>CAZDLS010000072.1:0-8309 GCA_964506425.1 uncultured Planctomycetia bacterium
GCCGATCAAGCTTTTGTTTTATTGTTTGAATAAGTTAGAAAGTTTAACTTGAAAACTTTCTGAATTATGTTATGCTTGGGGTGGAGGTAAGGGAAGTGACCATCACAAAGCTGAAGCAAAAAAACCAGGTGACCATCCCCCAAGAGATCGTGAAGAGACTTCATCTGAAAGAGGAAGAGCTCTTTGCGGTCAAGGTCGAGGGCAACTATATCAAGCTCACCCCCGTCAAGATCGAGCCGCGTTATACCCCTCAGGAGCTTAAGGGGTTGGACCGGTCGGTCGAGAAACAGAAGGGGAAGGCCAAGCTCTTTGGGGCCGGCAAAGATTTCTCCGGCTACATCAATAAGATAAGCAAATAATCCCATGAGGAAGGTCGCGGTTCTGCCTTCCTTTGAGCGTTCCCTCAACAAACTCTCCCCGTCCCAAAGGAAGCAACTCACGGAAAGCCTGCACGCCTTTAATCATTTCCTGGCAACGGGCGAGTTGTTGCCGGCCCTCGGTTTCAAAAAGATCGACAGAGATAAATATGAGTTTAGGGTCGATATCCGGCTTCGTGTGGTGTTGAAGGCGGAAGGCGACACCTTTTATTTAATCTTTGTCGGTAGCCACGAAGACGTAAAGAGATATCTGAAAAAGTTCAGGCAGGCATGATCGTGAGACTAAAATGAGACTAAAGGGTCGGGCCTTTAGTCTCACTTTGGCCAGAGCTGGACAAGCTTTGGCTTTTTTGTTTTGCCTCCCATGGGGTATAATAGGTGCGTCATGGCCAAGCAGACGATCACGCGAAGGCAGAAGAACGTTGCGCGGCTCCTGAGGGAGCGGCGCGAGGCCTATCCGGAGAAGCTCAAGGCGCAGCGCCGCCGGAAAAAAGTAGCCTGTCCCCTTTTTACCCCGTGATATAATAAGGAACTAAAAGACCTATTTTATTGTCTAACCTGCGAAGGGATGCAGCGTCCATGCTGGAAAAGTTCATCAACTACTTCGTCGAGCGGCATCTGTTGACCAACCTCATCTTCGTCGTCGTGGTGGTGGCGGGGCTGGTCAGCTGGCAGGGCATGAAGAAAGAGGAGATGCCGGACGTCACCTTTGACCGGGTGAGCATCTCGGCCTCCTACCCCGGCGCCACGGCCGAAGAGGTCGAGTATTTCGTCACGCGCGAGCTCGAGAAGGCCGTGCGCGGCATCGACGGCGTCTACCGCGTGACCTCGACCGCCGCCCAGGGGTCCACCAGCGTCTCGGTCGAGCTCGAGAAGGACTACCCCGATAAGGACGAGGCCATCTCCGAGATCCGCAGCGCCGTCCAGGACGTCAAGCTTCCCGACGACATCCGCGACGATCCCACCGTGCGTGTCTTTAAGACCTCCAAAATGGCCATCATCGACATCGCCCTCTACAATAATGAGGTGCATCTCCTGGATACCCCGCAGCGCCAGGAGCTCCAGGCCCTGGCCGTGGCCCTCGAGGACCAGCTCCTGGGCCTGCCGGAGGTCAACAGCGTCAACCGCAGCGGATACTTCCAGGAAGAGATCCAGATAGACGTTGACCCGCAGAAGCTCGTCCGCTACCGCATACCGCTGAGCCGTGTGATAGCGGAGGTGACGAACGGCAACGCGCGCCAGCCCGCCGGCAACATCGAGGCCAAGAACGAGCCCAAGGTCACGATCGACGCGCAACTGGACACAGTCCCTAAGCTCGAGAAGCTCTTCGTCCAGGCAAGCTTCGAGGGCCAGGCGGTCTCCCTCTCGGACATCGCCCGCGTCCGGCGCGGCTACGACTCGAACAACTCCATCATAAAGGTCAATGGCCACGAGGCCGTCATCTTGAACGTCGTCAAGAACAGCTCCTCCGGCATCCTCGAGGCGCTCGACGCCGTGGTCGGGGCCGTCGCCCGTTTCCGGGCGGGGCCGCTGAAGGAGGACCCGCGCACCAAGGTGGTGACGCTCGACGACGAGTCCATCGACGTGCGCAACCGCCTGGCCATCATCGCCGGCAACGGGACGCTCGGTTTTGTCCTTATCCTTTTGATGCTCTTTCTCTTTTTGAGCAAGCGCGCGGGCCTCTGGGTCGCGATGGGGATCCCGTTCACCATCTGCTTCACGCTGGCCGCCGGCAAGCTCGCGGGCTTCACCATCAACAACATCACGCTCGCGGCCGTCATCATCGTCATGGGGATGGTCGTGGACGACGCCATCGTCGTCGCGGAGAACATCGCGCGGCTGAAGGCGGCGGGGGAGGGCCCCCGCGAGGCGGTCGTCCGGGGGACGGCGCAGGTCTTCCTGCCGGTCCTGGCGAGCATCGTCACCACGTGCGTCGCCTTCGTGCCCCTGTATTTCTTTTCGGGACGCTTCGGCGCGCTCAACAGCTTTATCCCGCCCGTCATCTTCCTGATGTTGGGCGCGAGCCTCTTCGAGTCGCTCGTCATCCTGCCCGGGCATATGTATTTGGAGCTGCCGCCGTTACGGTTCTTTGCCCGGATGCCCGCCGCGGTCGCCAACGGCAAGGCACACTGGTTCAACAGGTTCGAGGAGCTCTACGGCCTCTTCCTCAAGGAGAAGGTGCTGCCGCGCAAGAACGTCATCCTGCTCTCCTTTTTGGCCTTGCTCGTCGTCACGGGGACCCTCATGGTCTTTACGATGAAGTTCGTGATGTTCCCCAACGAGGAGACGCGCGAGATCACCCTATCGGCCGAGGCCGGCCCCGAAGCCGACCGTTACGAGGCCGCCGAGTTCGCCCGTCAGGTCGAGGCCGTCATGGCCCCTTATATCGGTAAGGAGGTGGTGGGTTTCCGGACCGGCATCGCGCGCAGCCGCCGCGGGGGCGCGGTCGAGGAGAACAAGTTTCGCGTCCTGGTCGAGATCGTCCCCAAAGAGAAGCGCCGCCTCTCCGCGGACCAGCTGATCGCCCTGTGGAAGCCCAAGATCGACGCGATAAAGGACCTCAAGAAGGTCGTGGTCCAAAAGAGCCGCTGGGGCCAGGGCAGCGGCAGCGCGGTCTCGGTCCTCGTCCAGGAGAACGACGATGCCGCGCGCGAGGGCGCGGCCAACCGCCTGGCCGAGCTGATGAAAGGGCACCCCGCGCTCATCAACGTGGAGATCGAGCGTCCGCTCCAGATCCCGGAGTATAAGATCGACCTGCAGCGCGAGAAGGTCAAGCGCCTCTCCATCAACCCGGCGGACATCGCTTCGACCTTCCGGGCGTCCCTCGAGGGCCGCGTCCTTTACGAGCTGCCCAAAGGGACCGAGGAGGTGGACGTGCGGCTTTCCGTCATCGAAGAGGCCAAGACCGACATCGAGAAGATCCTCGATATCCCTGTCGAGAACAAGGGCGAGTATCTCGTGCCTCTGCGCGATGTCGTCATCGTCACGCCCACCCAGACCCCCAATTCCATCGAGCGGGAAGAAGGGAAGCGCACGACGAAGGTCTTCGCGGACCTGAAGCCCCGCTCGGGACACACGCCTCTTGACATCGCGGCGGACCTCGAACGCGATGTCTTTCCCAGGGTCCTCGCCGCCAGCCCGACCACCCACCTTTCTTTTGCCGGCGAGATCCAGGACACGCGTGAGTCACAGGGAGATTTCCGTAACGCCATCATTCTGACGCTGCTGCTTATCTTCGTCATCCTTGCCGTCCTCTTTGACTCTTTCACGCGTCCGCTCGTCATCATGCTCGCGATCCCGTTCGGCCTGGTGGGGGTGGTCCTCGCGTTCCTCCTGCACGGCAAGGTCCTCTTCGGTTTCTTCGCGGCCATCGGCGCGCTGGGGCTGGCGGGCGTCGTCATCAACGACTCCATCATCATGCTTTCGAAGCTTGACAGCGAGTTCAAAGCCGGCCGGATCGCCGACGTGAACGGCCAGATCGCGGCCGTGGCGCAGACGCGCCTGCGCGCCGTTATCCTCACGACGGTCACGACCGTGGCCGGCGTCCTGCCGACGGCGTACGGCTTCTTCGGTTACGACTCGATGCTCGCCGAGATGATGCTCGCGCTCGCGTGGGGCCTTGTCTTCGGCACGACGATCACGCTCGTCCTGGTGCCGTGCCTGTATGCGCTGATGCTCCATCTGCAGGACAAGGGGCCTTCCTTTTTATTGCGGAGCGCCCGCCGGCTCTTGCGAAATAAGACGGCCGTGGCCGGGTTCCTTTTCTTTTTTATCATGGGCGCCTCGGCTTTTGCGCAGACGCAGGGGCAGGGGGAGGCCGAAAAGGTCCTGCCCCTGGAGGAGTTCATCCGCCTGGCCGCCGAACGCGACACCACCTTCGAGGAGATTTTGATCGACGAGATGACGCTTAAATACGAAAAGGACCTGCAGCTGCCGGCACGCGACATCGTCCTCGAGGTCAAGCAGCAGCACGAGTTTTACCTCAGCCAGGACCGGGAGTCGCCGGCCACGACGTTTTCCCTCGGCAAACTCTTTCCTTATACGGGGACCGACGTGTCCCTGGAGTACGGCGTTGGCAGCTCGATCGGCTCCTCCAACCGTTCCTCCGGCGCGTCCGTTACCATCGCCCAGCCCATCCTCGAGAACGCCTTCGGCCGTTCGACGCGGCTCTTGAGCAAGATCGTCGGCCTCGAGGTCGACGTCGCCCGGTACCAGGTCACGGAGGCCTATGAGGATTATCTGGCGGCGGTCCTCGGCGCCTACCACGCGTGGTATGAAGCGCATGAGAACCTGAAGATCGGGGAGTCGTCGTACCGCGAGAACAAGAAGCTGCTCGATAACATGGAGGAGAGGCGCCAGCAGAAGATCGCCCTGCCCATCGACGTCAACAAGGTGAAGATCCAGGTCCTGGCCAAGAAGGAGACGCTTGTCGGGCTGGAGGAGGCGTACGAGAGCAGCTTGAACGTGATCAAGCAGATCATCCGCGACGACGGGACGGTCCGCCTCGTTCCCGCGGCGCCGGTGACGGCGCCGCTCGACGAGGACTTTGAGACCGCCTTCCGGCGTTTCCACGAGGAGAGCCGCACCTTCGATATATTGAAGAAGCTTGAAGAGAAGAGCCGCCTCCAGGTCAGCCGCGACGCCGACGACCTGTTGCCTTCCATCGAGCTCCAGGCGGGTTACGAGGTCTCGGGCGCTGAGTATGACATCAGGCGCAGAGACGATCTCGTCTTCGCGGCGGTCTCCATCGCCTGGCCCTTCCCGGACCAGCTCGAGCGCGCCGAGTACGAGGTCTCAAAGCTCCTCGCCGACAAGGCGAAGCTCTCGACGACGAATACGTATTTCCGGTTGTACGCCCAGCTCGTCAACCTGTACCTGCAGATCGCGCGCGAAGAGAAACTCAAGACGATCGCCGCCGAGAAGATAGAGCTTGCGAGCGCGGTCCTGAAAGATGAGACCGAAAACTATTCTTTCGGCAAGGTCACCCTGAATGACTACATCCAGGCGGTCAATACGCTCGACACCAACCGCTTCAGCAAGGTCCTGCACGACACGCGCCACGCCTTGCTCCTTATCGAGTGGCGGCGCCTGACCGACCGCCTGATCACGAAGAAAGAGATAGACGCCCGCCGCAAGTGAGAAAATGAGACAATGAGCCTGGCTCCTTGTCTCACGCGAATGAGTTATAATAGGGAAGAAGCGGGACCTTATTGAGGAGGTTTTATGGCGGACAAGAAGTCGTACGATGGCGCTGAGCGGCGTAAATTCAAGAGAAAAAAGGTCGAGTTCACGGTCACCTGCCTGGTCAAACAGCCCGTCGAGGTGGCGATGCGGGTCGGCGGCAAAAAGGTGGAGGCACAGATGCTGGACTTGAGCGAAGGGGGGATGGCGGTCAAGTCGGAGCACGATCTGCCCCTCGACGCGCAGCTCGCGATAGACTTCGTCCTGCTCTACGCCTTTACCACCTACGAGAACATCATGCAGGCCATGCAGATCGAGGGGGCGGTCGTCAACAGGGTGGCGTTGGACGACAAGACCTTCAGGCTCGGCATCCATTTCACGAAGGTCACGCCGGAGGACAGCAAGGCGATCAGCGATTTCGTGGCGCATCTCTCGAAAGGCTAGGCCTCCGGTGCCCTATCAGACGCTGTACGTCCACGTCCCGTTTTGCCGCAGCAAGTGCGGCTACTGCGCCTTTGTCTCCTTCAGCGACAGGTTCGGCGACGTCGAGGCGTACCTGACCGCGCTCGAGCAGGAGGCGTGGCTTTACCACGCCGAGGCGGTCGGCTCGGTGTACGTGGGCGGGGGCACGCCGTCGTGGCTCTCCACGCTGCAGCTGGAGCAGCTCTTTGAGATGCTGCGCCGGCACTTCATCTGGCCGCCGGACGCGGAGGTGACGCTGGAGATGAACCCGGCGACCTTTGATGTCGAGAAGGCGCGGGTCCTGCGGCAGATCGGCGTCAACCGCGCCAGCCTGGGGGTGCAGTCGTTCCACCACGGCAACCTTGCATGGCTGGGCCGGCCCTACTCGGCCGACGAGGCCAAGGAGGCCTTTGCCGTCCTGAGGGGGGCGGACTTCGAGAACATCAACGTCGACATCGTCACTTCCCTGCCTGATCAGACCCGGGAGAACATCATCGGCGACGTCGAGGAGGCGATGGGGCTGGACCCCGAGCACCTTTCCTGCTACATGCTGAGCATCGAGAAAGGGTCGCGTTTTCATGACGAGGGACTCCGCGGCAACGATCCCGACACGCAGGCGCGGGATTTCAGGGTGGTCTGGGAGCGGCTGAGCCGCTCTGCCTGGCTGCCTTATGAGATAAGCAATGCCGCCAAGGAAGGGTATGCCTGCCAGCACAACATGAATTATTGGCGGGGCGGCGATTACATCGGTCTGGGGCTGGCGGCGCACTCCCACCGGGAGGGCCACCGGTACTGGAACACCTCGGACCTCGCGGATTATCTGCGCGCTGCCGCAGAGGACGCGCACAAGCTCAAGGCCGGCGAGGAGTTCTTAGAGCCCCCCCGGCGCTTCCTGGAGACCCTCCTCTTCGGGTTGCGGCTGACAGAAGGCGTGGACCTTTCCGGCCTGAAGCGTCGGTTCGGAGCGGCGCTCGACCCCGGTAAGAAGGCGCGCATCGATCAATTCGTGAAGGACGGCTTGTTGGCCTGCGAAGGCGCCCGCCTCAAGGCGACGGACAAGGGGCGGCCCGTCCTGGATGAGATCTGCAGCTCCTTGATCTGAGTCTTCCTCCGGCCGGCCAAGGGGTTGCGGCACAACGCCGGCCGGGAACTTTCAGGAAAAAGCTTTAGCATTTTCCCGCCGATACTTTTATAATACAGGGGAGCCGTCGGGCCTGCGTTCAGGAGGAAGGAGCAGGGTTTGTCGAGACAGCGGATCTTTTGGCTTTTGGTCCTGGTCGTGTTCTCTTGCGGTTGCACGCGGTGCCTCGTGATGAGGTCGGAGTACTTCGACATCACGGGCAAGGTCTTTGCCCCCAGGCCGGCGCACAGCGACATGCCCGTCCTGTTGGCGCCGCCGGACAAGGCCTTCATGAAGATCGGTATGGTCCGGGCCTGGGCCCGGTACGGCACAGACCCCGAGGCGATCAAGGAGGAGCTCAAGAGGCGCGGCCGGCTGGCCGGAGCGGACGCCCTGATGGAGGTACAGATCGCCGAGGACGAGAAGGCGGACTTCGTCTTCTGCGGCAAGGTCTTTACCACGAAGCGCAATGTCAGCGGCAAGGCGTCGGCCATCGTCTATCAGGAGACCGCCGACGAGAACCGCGAAGACCGGGCGCGCAATCCCGCCCTGTATGAGCTATGAGATATCCCCGGTGGCTGCATAAGACCGTTTTCATCGGGCCGTTCCTCGCGCCGGCCCTCGCCTTCGCGCAAGAAAAGGCGCAGGGGGCGGGGACAGAGGGCGACGTGGGCGTCATCCTGACGCCCGGGGCCGTTTACGTCACCGCCATCGTCATCGGCATCATCACCTCGCTCGTCCTGACGCGCATCGCCCGTGCCAACGCGCGCGTCAACATCGCAACGAAGGGGTACAAGGCCCAGGGCGTCAACGTCGAGGACGATATCGCCGGGCCGCTCTCCGGCACGGGCCTCGCGCGCGAGACGCGCGCCGAGGTCGCCCGCACCATCGCGCGCGCCGTCGAGCAGAAGGTTGCGCGCCACGTCGAGACGGTGACGGGCCAGATCCGGGACACGTACGAGAAGACGATCGCCGAAAAGGACAAGCAGCAGGAGATCGTCCAGGTCAAATACAAGAACCTCGTCAAGGAGAAGAATCAGACCGAGGCGATCGTCCAGAGCCTCGCCGAGGGCCTCGTCGTCGTGAACAACAAGGGTGAGGTCGTGATGATGAACCCGGCGGCCGAGAAGCTGCTGGGGGTGGACAAGAAGAAGAAGATCGGCAAGGGG
>CAZDLS010000073.1:0-8293 GCA_964506425.1 uncultured Planctomycetia bacterium
TTTTTATGCCACAAAATGGCAGTAAAAGACCTGGTCTTTTACTGCCATTTTACAGACTTGAGGCGGGATCAGAAGCGGCGCAGGGCCCGGATGACGCTGTGCGTCGTCGCCTCGGGCGTCGAGGCCCCGGCCGTCACACCGACCGTCTTGACACCCGCGAACCACCTCTTTTTCAGGTCGCGGGCGGACTGGATCCAGTGGCTTCGGGGGTTCAGGCTCTTGGCGATCTCGTAGAGCCGGCGGGTATTGGCGCTGGCGCGGGAACCGATGACGATGACCGTGTCGTTCTTCTGCGGCAGCGACTTGATCTCGTTCTGCTTGAGGCGCGTCGGTCCGCAGATGGTGTTGTGGAAGGCGACACGGGGGATGATCTTTTCAAGTTCCCGGATGATCGCGAGGACCTTTTGCGTGTTCTGCGTCGATTGCGTGACGACGGCGGCCTTCTTGAGCCTTCGCAGTTTCTTGCGGGGGATGGTCTTGATGTCGTCGAGAACCGTCGCCGGTCCCTTGAGCTGGCCGACGATACCGCGCACCTCATCGTGGCGCCTGTCGCCGATGATGACGACCGGCCAGCCCTTGCGCTCGGCCGCTGCGGCGATCCGGTGGATCTCTTTGACCATCGGGCAGGTGGCGTCGACGATCCGGTAGCCGCACCGCTTGGCCTGAAGGCGCAGGGCCTTGGGCACGCCGTGGGCCCGTATCAGGAGGGTGCGGCCGCGGCCCTTGCCGAGTTTTTTGATCTTGTTGACGCCGGCCCGCCTGATGAGGGCGATCACCTCCTCATTATGGACGATGTCTCCGAGCATGTCCACGCGCTGGCGGCGCCGGGCGGTGGCAAGGGCCATCTCCAGGGCCCTCTTGACCCCGAAACAGAAACCCGCTGATCTGGCAAGGCGTATCTTCATCGCGAAGGGCGCAGGATGATCCGGGACGCGGCCCAGATCTTTTCAGGCAGGGGCACGACGGTGCGCCGCGAAAAAACATTATATCGTTGTCTTTCGATCTTATCCAGGATGCGTTCGGAGAGGGCCGCCATCAGCGTGGCGAGGAGGCGGGCGTTCTTATCGATGATGGCCTCCAATCCCTTGTTGCCTTCCCTGTAGTAGGACCGGGCGCGTTCGACCTGGCGGCGCATCAGGGTGATGAGACCGATCGTCAGCTTACCCCGCGCGATATCGTCTTCGGTCACGCCGGCGGCGGCCATCTCGTCCTGGGGCAGGTACATGCGGCCGCGGCCCAGGTCTTCCTTGATGTCGCGCAGGATGTTGGTCAGCTGCATGGCGACGCCCATGTCGAGGGCGTGCTTCTCGGCCTCCGGCGTCTCGGCGCCGAAGATCCTGGTCGTCATCAGCCCCACGACGCCGGCCACGCGGTAACAATACAAGAAGAGCTCGCCGAAGGTGGCGTAGCGCGTCCTGGTCAGGTCCATCTGCATGCCTTCCAGCAGATCGTCGAAATATCTCTGAGGGATGTCATAGGCGATGACGGTATCACGCAGGGCCTCCTGCAGCGGATCGTCGTTGCGGAGGCGCGGGTCATAGGCGCGGTGGAGGCGCGCGCGCACGCCCTCGAGCTGCAAGGCGGGGTCGGGTCCCTGGCCGTCCACGGCCTGGTCGCAGAGGCGGCAGGCGGCATAGACCGCGTAGCAGGCGCGGCGCTTCTCGGGGGAGAGGAGGCGCGAGGCGAAGTGAAAGGTCTTGGCGTAACGGCGCGTGACGGCCTCGGCCCGGCGCAAGCCCTCCTCAAGGAGTGAAGGATGTCCCTTGTGTCCCATCGCGCTGTCAGTATATCATAAATCAGCGGACGCGTCGCCCCTGCGAAGGCGGCCGGTGATTCCATTTGCCAACATCGCGGCCAAGGCTTAAAATACGGTGTCGGTCTCGGAGGCGTTTAAAGAGAAGGGCAAGGGGGCTTCATGAAGGCGTTCGTCTTTGCGCTTTTCGTTTTTGTATTCGGGTCCTGCGTCCAGGCCGCCCCGGCGGATTGGAAGGCGCTTCACGAAAGGGCGGACGCCGTGCCGTTGGCACAGCTGCGTGCCGCTGCCCGGGCGCAGCCGGATTCGATAGAGGCCCTCTATGCGCTCGCCCTGGGACACATGAACCTTTATGAGGAGGAGGCGGCGCGAAGCCTCTTTCAGGAGATCCTTCGGCGCGACCCGGACAACATCGGCGGCCGCTGGGGCCTGGCGGAGTTGATGCGGCGAGACCACAGGCTGGACGCGGCCCAGGAAGAGCTGGAGAAGATCATGGAGGAGGCGCCGGAGTTCGCGGCCGCGCCCGTGACCTTAGGTTACCTTTTGTTTGATAAGGATGAGTATGAGCGCTCCATCCGGCTGGCGGTGCGCGTCATCCGCCTGGGTGCGGACCGCGTCGATCTCACCAACCTCACGCGCGCCTACCTCATCATCGGCGGGGCCAAAGGGATGCTCGCCGAGCAGGGGGGTCCCTTTTCAAAGCTGTTCCAGGGCACACAGGTGATGTCGTATCTAAGGAAGGCCCAGCGCCTGCAACCGGAGAACCCCGGCGTGTACTTCGGGATGGGCAGTTTTTATGCCATGGCGCCGGCCTTTGCCGGCGGCGACAAGGCCAAGGGGATCAAGCTCCTTGAGAAGGCCGTTGAGACAGACCCGAACTTCACGGACGCCTGGGCGCGTCTGGCCGGGGTCTGGTTCGCCCACGGCGATAAAGAGAAGTACAAGCGGTACCTGGCCAAGGCCCGTTCCCTCGACCCCCGGAACAAACTTGTATTAAAGGTCGAAAAGTTTGACAAAGGGGAGCTTTAGCCTTAAGCTGTTTGTAACGTGTTGAAAGTGTTCACGTTGAAACTACCGGGATGAGATGAATTCTGTCTGGACGTGGAGTCTGGGGAGCGTCGCCGTAGTGAGCCTGGTCTCGCTGGTCGGCATCGTGACCCTGGCCGTGAACAAGCGCCGGTTACAGGGGGCGCTGCTCTTTTTGGTCAGCTTCGCCGTCGGCGGCCTCTTCGGAGACGCCTTCATCCACATCCTGCCGGAGGCCTTTGAGCACGCTCCCTCAAGGCTCGCGCCTTCGCTCTTGGTGCTTCTGGGGCTCTTCATTTTTTTCATCCTCGAGAAGTTCATCTATTGGCGGCACTGCCACGCCGGCGTCTGCGACTTCCACCAGAAGCCTGTCGTCTGGGTGAATCTCATCGGAGACGGGATCCACAATTTTATCGACGGCGTCCTGATCGCCGCCAGCTACGGGGTCAGCTTCCCGATCGGTTTCGCCACGACGCTCGCGGTCGTCTTCCACGAGATCCCGCAGGAGATCGGCGACTTCGGTATCCTGATACATGGCGGCCTCTCCCGCCGGCAGGCGCTGGGGTACAACTTTCTGTGTTCCCTGACGGCCTTTGCGGGCGCTTTGGCCGTGCTCTTGATCGGTCCGTCCGTGCAGGGGCTCTCTCGTCTCGTGATCCCCGTGGCGGCCGGCGGCTTCATCTATATCGCCGGTTCGGACCTCATCCCCGAGCTGCACCGGGAGACGAGCGTCGGCCGGTCGTTCTTGCAGTTCGCGGCGATCGGTCTCGGGGTGGGGGTCATGGCGCTTCTCTTATTATTGGAATGATGCACGGCTTATTGGAATGATGCACGGCGACGCCCATTATCCCAACGTTTGTCCTCCGGAGCAGTACCCGCGGGAGGTCCGCAAGACCCTTTTGCTGACCCTCGCCTTGAACGGGTTGGTGGCGTTCTTCAAGCTTTTCTTCGGCTACGCCATCGGCAGCGCTTGCATGGTGGCCGACGGTTACCACTCGGCGGCCGACGGCAGCTCCAATATCATCGGCCTGCTGGGGATCCGTTTGGCCGCCCGCCCCAAGGACAGCGACCATCCGTACGGCCACAAGAAATATGAGACCTTCGCCGCCGTCTTCATCGCGCTCCTGCTGTTCGTCGTGTGCCTCCACGTTTTGCATGACGGCATCGAGCGTCTGCGGACGCGCGCCGTCCCTGAGATCGGCGCGGCCGGTTTTGCCGTGATGGGCGCGACCCTCCTGGTGAACGTCTGCGTGATGGTCTACGAGTACAACAAGGGCCGGCGCATCGGCAGCGACATCCTCGTGTCGGACGCGCTGCACACGCGGGCGGACATCTTCACTTCCCTCTCGGTGCTGGCGGCCTTCATCGGGATCCGGATGGGTCTTCCTCTCCTGGACGCCGCCGTGGCGGTGGTGATCGCCGTCTTCATCGGGTTCTCGGCCGTGCGCATCCTGCGCAGCACCTCGGCCGTGCTCTGCGATACGGCCGTCCTTAACACCGACGATATCAGGCGGGTCGTGATGGAGGTGCCGGGCGTCAAGACGTGCCATCGGATCCGCACGCGCGGCCGTTCCGACGACATCCATATCGACCTGCATGTCATCGCGCGCGACCAGACACCGCTCGTGCGCGCCCACGATATGAGCGTGACGATCGAAGAGGGGCTGCGCCGCCGCTTTCCCGGCGTCAGCGACGTCGTCGTCCACATGGAACCCCTGAGCAGCAAGGACCATCACGGAGATTGAGGCGCGACCCCGGGGTCGCGGCATGAGCGAGAGGCCGACATGGATGAAAAAGCGCTGTACCGAGATGTGATCAAGTCGTTCTTTCTGGCCTTCAAGAGGCTCTCCCTGTACGCGGTGGACCATCCGCTGTCCCAGGACATCCTCAAGAGCCTTTTCAAGATGTACAGCGAGCTCCTGAAGGAGAAAGAGGAGATCTTGATCGTGGCCGGCGCCGGCGCGAACGAGCTCTTCGTCAACGAATTGTCGATCGAGAGCGACTCTTTGGGCGTCGCCGAGGTCTGCGAGAAGTTCAGCCTGCTCAAGATAGACGGCGTGAGCTTCACCCCCGGCCTCACGGCCGAGGAACTCACGGCGTTCGTCCATGTCCTGGCCCAGGCGGCGGTCAAAGACGCCGGCAAAGACCTTGAGATCCCCGCGCTCGTCCGGGAGGGCAGCGAACACATCGCGATCAAGAAGATCCGTTACGAGCGCGTCGAAGAAGGTCAAAAGGTCGTTGATGGGGATGCCGTGGTCGGCCTTGGCGCCGGCCCCGGCGGCGGACCCGGCGCAGGACCCGGCGCAGGGCCTGGCGCAGGGCTTGGCGAAGGGCTTGGCGAAGGATCTGGCGAGGGACCTGGAGGTGGACCAGGCGCCGGACCCGGCGAAGGACCCGGCGGCGGTCCCGGCAAAGGCCCTGGCGGACCCGGCGAAGGACCCGGCGGCGGTCCCGGCGAAGGCCCTGGCGGACCCGGCGAAGGACCCGGCGGCGGTCCCGGCGAAGGCCCTGGCGGCCCGGGCAAAGGACCCGGACGTGGACCCGGCAAAGGCCCCGGCGGCGGCCCTGGCGCCGGACCAGGAGGCGGCCCGGGCAAAGGACCCGGCGGCGGGGGCGCTGCAGGACACCTGTCCGTCCTGGAAGATATCAGGAGGTTTCTCGGGGGGCAGGAGGAGAACATCACGACGACGCCGGAGGACGTCTTCCGGGAGCTGGAGCACGGCGTCTCGGGCGTGGCCGGGGCGATCATCGCCAGCGCCAAGGAGTCGGGGGACTTCGAGGCCGTCATCACCAAGTTCGTCACGTGGCTCTCTCAATATGTCCTGCCGATCATCGTCGAACACAAGCGCGATCCCGCCAAGTTCATCCAAAAACTCTTCGATTCCTTTAAGAAGGAACAGGATCTCGACTATTTTCCGAAGGCCGAAGAGGTGGTCGCCGAGTGCGCGGACGATATCATGGTGTCGATGCTGGAGCAGGCGTACGACACCTATGGCCGGTCGGCCAAGAAGGGGATGAGCCTGGCGTGCAAGGTCCTCGCTGACGAAGGCGACCAGGCGCGGATCGTGCCTAAGCTTCAAGAGCATTTGAAAAGCCGGGGGGTCGATCCAGAGGCCGCCGGGACCTTCGTGAAGGAGGTGGAGAAGGAGCTGGCCAAGGACGAGGAGGTCACGATCTCCAAAAAGAAGCTGGCGAAGCTCACGCGCCTGGCCGAACGCTTTGACGAGGAGGTGGGCCAGCGCGTCAAGCAGGCGACGCAGCAGCTGGTCCGTACCAATAAGCGGCTGTCGGACGAGAAGGAGCGCAGCGAGGGCGTAATGCGCTATCTCGCCGACGGGCTTGTCGTCGTCGACAGGGCCGGCAACGTCGTCATGATGAACCCGGCGGCGGAAAGGCTCCTGGACACCCAGACGCAGGCGTCGATCGGCAAGTCCCTGGCGCAGAGCATCAAGGAGCAGCACCTGCTGGCGATGGCCAAAGGGGATCTGACCGATGCCGACGAGACGCACATCACCAAGGAGATCCTGTTGAACTCGAAGGACGAACTGACGAAGCGGGTCCTTAAGGCGAGCAGCGCCATCGTCGAGAACGAGAACGGCAAGCCCGTCGGCATGGTGGCGGTCTTGAGCGATATCACGCACCAGAAAGAGGTCGAGGAGATGAAGTCGCACTTCGTCTCCCTGGTGACCCACGAGCTGCGCACCCCGGTCGTCGCGGTGCAGAAGTCGATCGAGCTCCTCTTGAGCAAGGCCGCGGGCGCCTTGAACGAGGACCAGCAGCGTTTCCTCTCCATGTCGAAATTCAACATCGAGCGGTTGAACAAGCTCATCAACGACCTCTTGGACATGTCGCGTCTGGAGGCGGGGCGGTTTGTCGTCAAGCCGGCTGAGTTCGACTTCTGCCGACTGGTGCGCGAAGCCCAGGCCTCCCTGTCGACCTGGGCCAAGGACAAGGAGATCACCTTCAAGACCGAGCTGCCGCAGGAACCGGTGTCCGTCGCGGCGGACAAGGACCGCATGATGCAGGCGATGGTCAACCTCGTCGGCAACGCCCTGAAGTTCACGCCCGCGAAGGGGGAGGTCGCGATCCGCATCGCGGCCTTGGAGAAGAAAGAGGGCGTCTGTGAGGAGCCCTGCCTGGAGGTCTGTGTCTCGGATACCGGCATCGGGATCGACCCCAAGGACTTCAAGAGGATCTTCAATAAGTTCGAACAGGTCAGCCTCGTCTCCCCGCAAGGGGTGGGCGGGTCGGGGCTGGGACTGCCTATCACCAAAGAGATCATCACCCTGCACGGCGGGGCGATCTGGGTGGAGAGCGAAAAGGGCAAGGGGAGCCGTTTCCTGTTCGTGATCCCGCGCCAGTACAAGAAGTCTTAGGGAGGAGAGGGATCGATGGGCGTACGCCAACGGGCCAAGTCTGATTTTCTCTTATTGATCGTCGATGACGACAAGGACTTCCTCGCCTCGATGTCTTTCTGGTTCAAGACGCAGGGGTACCGGGTCATGACCGCGTCTTCGGGGGAGCAGGCCCTGAGCCTCCTCAAGGAGGCGGCGCCGAGCATCGTCTTTCTCGACTACATGATGCCGGGGCTCGACGGTATCCAGACCCTCAAGCGTATCCGCAGGGATTTCCCGCGGCTGCCCGTCGTGATGCTGTCGGCCTATGCCCACGAGAACATGCGCGTGGAGGCCTACAAGCTGGGCGCCAACGGCGTCTTCGACAAGTCGGTCAATTTCTATAACGCCGAGAACCTGTTGAACTCTCTCGTGCGCATCATGGCCCGGGAGCGCCGCGGCTTCAACCTCGGGAAAGGGCGCCGTTGGCTGTGGGCCGCCTTGGGCGTCTTGGCCGTGGCCTGTGTCGCGGCCGGGTTTTTCTCTACGGCGAAGGCGCGGCCGCAGGTGTGTTTCGAGGGCGTCTGCGTCTGCGTGGAGATCGCCGACACCGAGGAAGAGCGCACGCAGGGTTTGATGTTGCGTTCGCAGCTCGCCGAGGGCCGCGGCATGCTCTTTATCTTCCCCGAGTCCGCGTTCTGGCCGTTCTGGATGAAGGACACCTACATCCCTCTTGATATCTTGTGGCTGAACGAAAAGCAGGAGGTCGTTGAGATCGTCCGCGAGGCCCAGCCGGCCGTCGGCCGGCTGCGGCCGCCGTCTTTCGGCGGCACGGTCCCGGCCCGTTTCGTGCTGGAGGTGCCGGCGGGTTTTGTCGAGCGCCACGGCGTGAAAGAAGGCAGCCGCGCGCGTTTTAAGTGGATTATTTTCAAAACGTGATATAATGTCCACCATGTTGAGTCAGAGGAGTGGTGCGTGGCGCGCCGGCGGCCTCCTGTTGGTTCTGGCGCTGGGGGCGACGGGGACGGGCTGCGCCCATCTGAAAGAGGCCGGACGCCGCATCTGGGGTTCTTCGATCGCACACCTGGAGGCGGCGCGGGCCGACGGCGAGGTTCTGGACGTGGCGCTGGGCCGGGACGCGGCTTTTGAACGCATCGAGGAGGCCCTGACACAGAGCGGC
>CAZDLS010000074.1:0-8141 GCA_964506425.1 uncultured Planctomycetia bacterium
CCGGCCACGGCATCCGGTAGCCTATTATTTTTTTGGCCATCAGTAGCACGAAAGGATAAAGAGTAGCATGAAAGGAGGTTGCATGTTGCGTCGTGCCGTATGCGTGTTGTTGTTCTGCGGCGGTTGCCTGGTTTCGAACGGCTTTGCCGAAGAGGGGGTCACGGTCCGGGAGTTCCAGGAGCTCCAGGAGCGTGTCCGCAGGCTCGAGGAGAGGCTCGCTGAACAGGATGAGTGCATCCTGGAACAGAAGCGGTGCATCTCGGAGCAGGAAAAGAAGATATCGGAGTATGATTCGAGGCTCGCCGCGTTCGATGCCGGCCTGCACCGCCAGGAGGGGGCGCCCATGAGTATCGGGGGAGGGCTCGAGATCGGGGCTGGCGCCACGATAATCGTCCAGGGCACGGACAACGCGAACGCCCCGGGCCAGCTGAAACAGGACAGGACGGACGCCTCCTATTCGGCCGATATCACGATAGGCAAGGAGTTTTCCGAGGTGGGAGGCAGGGCCTTTTTGCACGTCGAGGCCGGGGCTGGATCGGGCCTTGAGGACGATCTGGTGCTCTACAGCAATGTCAACCGCGATACGGATGACGATGAGAACGTGCACCTGACCGAGGTCTGGTACGAGCAGGTCCTGTTGGGAGACAGGGCCGTTTTGACATTCGGAAAGCTCGATCCGACGGCGTACTTTGACGGTAACGAGGCCGCCAACGACGAGACCACCCAGTTCCTGGGACGGATATTCCGCAACAACCCCGTCATAGAATTTCCGGACAATACCGCCGGTATCCGGCTGGCCTATGTGCCCAAAGAGGGGGTGGAGCTCGGCTACGGGGTCTTTGACGCTGACAGCGACTGGGAGAAGATCGCAGACCACCTCTTCCACATAGGCCAGGTGACGTTTGAGACGGCCTTTGGAGGCCGGCCGGGCCACACCAGGTTCCTGGGGTGGTTCAATGATGCTCCCCATACCGAGTGGCTCCAGGCCAGCAGGACCAAAGAGGAGGCGTTCGGCTTTGCCCTGAGCTTTGATCAGGAAATAAGCGATAACATCACCGCCTTCTGCCGGTACGGCTGGCAGGAGCCTGATGTGTATGATCCGGATATCACGGCTGCCGACGGCTCGAACTTTTCCCTGGAGCACTCCTGGAGCGCAGGGCTCCAGATAGAGGGCGAGCCGTGGGGAAGAGAGCAGGACGTATGGGCGCTTGCCGTGGGGCAGGCCGTGCCTTCCCGAGATTACAAGAGATCGAACGCAGGGCTCCGGGCCAAGACCGAAGGGCATCTGGAGGCCTATTACCGCATCCATGTCAACGACCACCTTTCCATCACTCCGGACTTCCAGTACATCTGGAATCCGTTCGGCAAGGACGTTGCGGGCGATACGGACGGCATATTCGTCGGCGGGATGCGTACCCAGATCGATTTTTAACAGAGAAAGGAGACGAGATGCATATTCCGGATGGGTATTTGGGGCCGGCGACATGCGGCGTCTTTTACGCGGTGATGCTGCCTTTGTGGGCCGCCGCTTCCAGGATCGTGAAGAAGACGCTTAAGGCCAGACAGGTGCCTCTGTTGGCGATAGGGGCGGCGTTCAGTTTCGTGATCATGATGTTCAACGTTCCTATTCCCGGAGGTTCGACCGGCCATGCCGTGGGCGGGGTGTTGGTCGCCATCCTCCTGGGGCCGTGGGCCGCGCTCATCGCGATCACCGTGGCCCTGGTGATCCAGGCGTTGTTGTTCGGGGACGGAGGCATTACCGCCATCGGCGCCAACTGTTTTAACATGGCCTTTGTCCTGCCGTTCGTCGGTTATTACGCGTACCGGGGGCTCAGCGGCCGCAGTCCGGCGGGGTCGGGTCGCCGCGTCTTTGCCGCCGGCGCGGCCGCGTATCTCGGGCTCAACGTGGCGGCCCTGCTGGCGGGGATCGAGTTCGGCCTGCAGCCGGTCTTCCATCATGCGGCAAGCGGCCAGGCGCTTTACTGTCCTTATGGGCTCAACGTGGCGGTCCCGGCCATGTTGGGTGAACACCTGTTGATATTCGGCTGGGTCGAGGTCATCGTCACGGCCCTGGTCGTCAAATATCTGCAACGGCAGGCCCCGGAGTTTCTCCGGATTGAGGAGGTGGCGTGATGCGGATGGCAAGCAGATTATGGATCGGTATCGCGGTATTGATCCTCCTGTCGCCTTTGGGGTTGTTTCTTCCTGAGCGTTTTCAGGCCGGCAGCGCGTGGGGGGAGTGGGGCGCCGAAGAGATGCAGGCGCTCGTGGGATACGTGCCCCGGGGGCTGGAACGGATCGCGTCTTTGTGGAGCGCGCCCATGCCGGATTACGCGTTCAGGGGGTGGGAAGAGAAAGGGTTGCCCGCCTTAAGTTTTGCGTATATAATGTCCGCGATCATCGGGATCGGTTTGATCGCGCTTCTCGGTTGGCTGACAGGCAAGTTCTGGATCAAATCCGACGGTTGACCCTTCGACGTGAGCCATGGCCGGAGGCCTTCGCGCGGGACGTCCCCATGCCTAAGAGGAACCGGTTCATAGAGCGCTCTCTTTCGAGCGCTCTATTTTTTTTAAAAGAGGCCGTCTATGCCGATGAGATCGCCTCACGCAAGGGCTTTTTGCAGTCCTGGGACCCCCGGGTAAAGACCGCGGTCTTTCTTCTTTTCATCCTCCAGGTCCTTTTCATCAAGGATATCCTGGTCCTGGCATCTCTTTACGCGCTGTGCCTATTGCTGGCCCTGGCGTCCCGGATCGGTTTGGGTTTCTTTTTGAAGCGCACCTGGGTATTTATCCCTTTGTTTTCGTTGTTTATCGCCCTGCCGGCCCTGTTCAGCTTTTTCACCCCCGGAGAGGCCTTGCTCGTATTCAAGGTCGCCGGCTTGCGCCTCGTCATCACCCGCCCCGGAGCCTGGGGGGCCGCCTTCTTCGTCATGCGCGTCATCACATCGGTATCGTTTGTCGTCCTTTTGAGCCTGACGACGCCGCACTTCGTGCTCCTCAGGGTCTTGCGCGTCTTCGGGGTCCCTCAGGTCTTTGTGATGACCCTGGGCATGTGCTATAGGTATATTTACCTCTTTATGGAGGTCATCGAGAACACCTATCTGTCCATCAAGAGCCGGACAGGCAGGGCGCTGTCCTGCGCAACGGGGCAGCATATCGTGACATGGAACATCGCCTGCCTGTGGAGCCGCTCGTATCAAATGAACGAGGAGGTGTATCAGGCGATGCTCTCCCGCGGTTACCGCGGCGAGCCGCGTGTTTTGAACGTTTTCAGGACGCGGCCGGCCGATTGGCTCCGGCTTTGCCTTGTCATCGTCCTTACCGTTTTGATCGTGAGGCGCTATGGATGAGCTTGTCTACCGGTTGAGGGGCGTTTCGTTCTCCTATCTGGGACGGTTCCCCGGCCTCTGCGACATCAATATGGATATTCGCCGGGGAGAGAAGATCGCGGTCATCGGCGCCAACGGCTCGGGCAAGTCCACGTTGCTGCATATATTGGACGGCCTCATTTTTCCCGACAGGGGAGAGGCGCAGGTCTTCGGCGCGCGGCTGCAGGAGTCTCTCTTTGACGACGAAGCCTTTTCAGGGAGCTTTCGCAAGAGGGTGGGCCTGGTCTTTCAGAACCCGGAGGTCCAGCTGTTTTGTCCCACGGTAAGGGAGGATGTCGTCTTCGGACCGCTGCAATTGGGGTTTTCCGCGGACCGCATCGAGGACCGTCTCCGGGAGCTGGCCGGGCTCCTGGAGATCGGGGACCTGTTGGACAGGCCGCCGCACCGGTTAAGCATCGGGGAAAAACGGAAGGTGGCCCTCGCCTCCACGTTGATACTGGACCCGGACGTGCTGTTGTTGGATGAACCGACGGCGGGCCTGGACCCTGCCACGACCCGGCGCATCATCGAGCTGCTCCTGCGGCAGAACGCCGCGGGCAAGACCGTCGTGACCTGCACGCACGACCTGCATATCGTCCAGGAGATCTCGGATGCCGTCTATGTCTTCAGCCGCGAGAAAAGGATCGCCGCCTCGGGCTCACCCGATGAGATCCTGGAAGATGAACGGCTCCTTCAGACGCATAACCTGATCCATGCCCACCCCCACGCGCATAAAGGCCTCATCCATGCCCATCCACATCGCCATACCGAGCACCATCACTGAACAAGGGGAGTGACCGGTTTTAACCACAAGATCCTGCTTTACACCCCTCCCTTAAAAGCGTATAATTTTTCAAATACGCGCTGACGAGTCAATGGTTTTGGCCCCTTTAGCTCATCAGTAGAGAGCACAGGTTTCCTGAACCTGAAGTTCAGGTTCGGGTCCTGCCGGGGGCATAGTACAGGAGATCCTGCATGCCTAAGAAGATCAAGGCCCTTTTGGAGGAGTTCAAGGCGGTCCATGCGAGGGCGACGTATCTGCTGACGGAAGACTACGTCGAGAAGTATCTTCGCGCCGGCTTGAAATACCAGGACCCTAAGCGCATCACGCGGCATGAGCACAAGGTCTTTTCGCAGCACGGAGAGGACGGTATCCTGCGCGAGATCTTCCGCAGGATCGCGACGACCTCGCGTTTCTTCGTGGAGTTCGGCTGCGGAAAGCACGGGACTGAAAACAACACCCTCGCTTTATTGATAGGAGGGTGGCGGGGCTGTTGGCTGGAGTGGAACCGGGTCCACGTGAAGCGTATCGCGGCGACGTTCCGCAACCACGTCAGCCAGGGACAGCTCTCGGTCCAGGCCGCCTTTCTCACCGCGGAGAACATCAACGAGATCTTTACCGGGCTCAACGTCCCCGCGGAGTTCGACCTGCTGTCCATCGACGCTGACGGCAATGATTACTGGTTCTGGAAGGCGCTGAAGGGTTTTTCGCCGAGGGTCGTTGTCATCGAGTACAACGCGGTCTTTCCGCCTTACATGAGGTGGGTCATGAAGTACGACCCGCGCCACCGTTGGGATGGTTCTTCCCATTTCGGCGCCAGTCTCAAATCCCTGGAGCTTTTGGCCGATCAAAAGGGTTACAGGCTGGTGGGGTGCGATTTTTCCGGCTCAAACGCTTTTTTTGTCCGCGAGGACTTGGTGGCCGGCCGCTTTTTGTCTCCTTTCACGGCAGAGATCCATTATGAACCCCCCAGGTATTTCCTGGAACGTCAGCAGGGACATCCCCGAAGATTCGGGGATTTTGAAGCCATCTGACGGGAGAGTCGAACGTGCCAAAAAAGATTGGAAAATTCATCGAACTGCACACGCATACCTTATTAAGCGATGGGGTGTTGCTGCCCTCTGAGCTCGCGCGCCGGTATGAGGCGGCCGGGTTTGGCGCGCTCGCCATAACAGACCACGTGGACCTTTCCAATATAAGGGGGGTGACCACCTCTATCCGGGACTTCTGCAAGGCCTGGCCTAAGGGCCGGATCAAGGTCATCCCAGGGGTCGAGCTCACCCATCTGCCCCTGGAGCAGTTCAAGGACGCTGTCCGCTATTGCCGCAGGCAGGGGATGAGGGTCGTCATCGCCCATGGGGAGACGCCGGTAGAGCCTGTCCTGGCCGGGTCCGCTGAAGCGGCCCTGAAGGCCGGGATCGATATCTTGGCCCATCCCGGCCGCATCAGGGGGGACCTGGTCGCCCTGGCGGCCCGTAAGGGGGTCTTTTTGGAGGTCAGCGGCCGCAAGGGGCACTGCCTGGGCAACGCCCACGTTGTCCGCCTCGCAAAGGCCCACAAGGCCAGATTATGCCTTGGAACAGACGCTCACGAGCCCAAGGACATCCCGACCCCTGCCAAGCTCATGGCGGTGGGCCTGGCCGCCGGCCTCGACGAGAAAGAGGTCGGCATGGTCCTGCGCCGGGCGTGGCAGTCCTTTGCCGCCTAGTCAAATTTTACCAAACCGGACGCCTTTCCTGCGATTCTTAAAAAAGTATTGACAACCCCTTGGTAGTTATGGTATTTATAAACAAAGCACCCAACTGGGATCATTCGACTATACCGCCCAAGACAACTTCACGTTACGGTGAGAAAGGGGGTGAAGCAAATTCAGCCGGAGGTTGTCACACAAGGGGCGATATTAGTATAGATGGAAAATCCTAGGCACGTTCACATACCTAGTACATATAGAGTTATTATAATTCCTAAGGAGGAATCATAATGAGTAAACGTTTGGTGCTTGTATTCTGCGCCTTGTTCGTGATGGCGGCCTGCGTGCCGGCCTTCGCGGCTGTGCAGAATATAAAGGTCAGCGGAGACATCCTGACACGGATGATCGACCGCCAGGACTTCGACCTCATCCAGGGCAACGGCGTGGCGAACGAAGACAATATCGACGTCTTCAACTCCGTCGTCCGGGTGAGGATCGATGCAGACCTGACCGACAATGTGTCAACGGTCGTCAGGCTGATCAATGAAAGGAACTGGGACGAGGCTAATGCGACCTCGACCGATATCGACCTGGACCTCGCCTACGTGACGATGAGGGAGTTCTTGTATTCTCCCTTGACGATCGCGATCGGCCGCCAGGAACTGCACTTCGGCAATGACATGCTCATTGGCGATGGTGTGGGCACCGATCCGAACGGCAATGTCGTGAACTCCGGCGGCATCGGCACGAACCAGTACACGAACTACACGGAAGCCTTGGGTTACGCCAACTTCGGCGGGACCCAGGCCGCCAACGGCGACCTGGCCTATCGCAAGGCGTTTGACGCGATCCGCGCCACGCTGGACTATGACCCGTTGGTCATCGATGTCGTGTTCGCGCAGATCAATGAGGGCGCCAACTTGACAGGCAATGAGTCGGCGGATGATGTCTATCTGTACGGCATCAATGCCGGCTACAAGCTGGATGATAAGTGGAACTCGTCCATCGAGGCTTACTGGTGGAATAAAGACGTCCAGACTGCCAATGTGATCGCTGATGGCAGTGACAAGCCTGACAGGACGACCACCTTGGGCGCCCGTATCAGCACGAACCCGACCGATAAACTGAACCTGCAGCAGGAGATCGCGTGGCAGGGCGGCCATAAGGTCGATACGGCAAACGGTATCGTCAGAGACCGCAATGCCTGGGCCTCCCAGACCATGGTCACGGTAGTGCCGGGCTGGAAGCACGATCCGGTCTTCGGGATGGTGTATTCGTACTTCTCCGGGGATTCTGATCCCGCGAATGCCCTCGGCACCACGACCAGCGAGAAGGACTACTTTGCCTGGGATCCGATGTTCGAGAACCAGACAGCGGGCCGCATCATGAATGCGCTCTTCCCTCAGTGGAACGCGCATAGCGTCGATATCATGACGATCCTCAAGCCTGATTTCATTGAGGACGTCACCGAGAGACTCGACTGGGTGTATCAGGCGCTTGCAAAGGGCCTGTCCGTTAATTCGGCGCTGGCCAATGACTACAATGCGGCGATGGGTATTGCCGCGAACAAGAAGACGATCGGCCAGGAAATCGACCTGACGATTGCGTATGATTACACGGAAGACGTTCAGTTCGGTCTCTGTGTCGATTGGTTCATGCCGGGCCGCGCGCTTTCAACGCAGGCCTTGCAGTCCGAAGTAGCGAACGAAGTCATCGCCTCCTGCAAGGTGGAGTTCTAAGGCGCTGTTTCGTACGTTGTTTCGTAGCAAAGCATCACAAAACCCCGGGGCGTTCGCCCCGGGGTTTTTATTTTTTGTACCGGGCGCAACTATTTATTGTATTTGCATGCTTACGTGTTATCATAATTTAAAAGGGGAGGCATAGGTCTTGGTTGAGTGCTGCCAAATTTGGGGTAAACAGTAACTCATCATCTTGACAAGACTTAGCAAGATGATAGAATGAAAAAAGAAGTATCCGAACACCTGGCGCGCGCCTTCTTTGAGACAAAGAACGCCCTTAAGAGACCCAAGCCTACACAGCACCACTTCCTTTTGTTCGTGCTCGTAAGTCTTGGGCTGGTATTGGGTTTAATACACGGGGTAAACCTCTTGGGACGCATGGGGCAGCGTTATACGCTGGACGCCTCGCCGAGCCTGGGCGTGGAACGCCACGGCGGGCCGTACTCTCTGAAGTTTGATTTCAAGGATAACCTTTCAAAGATCGAAGCCTTGCACATCGATTTGCCGAGCCTTGACCTGAAAGATTTCTCGCGCGTCCGCTTTTCCTCGCGCCTGCGCGGCGAT
>CAZDLS010000075.1:0-8061 GCA_964506425.1 uncultured Planctomycetia bacterium
GCCTGCAGCACCCGCGCTGGACGCGCGACGGCTTGAAGCGCCGCGGCGACGGCTTGTCCATCTTCCAGAACGCGATAAGGTTTTTCAGATGAGACCCCCTTTTGATTATCCCCGGCATGAATGCGGGCTCTTCGGCGTCTTCGGCGCGCCGGAGGCGCGTTACCTCATCTATCTCGGGCTCTACGCGCTCCAGCACCGCGGGGAGGAGTCCTGCGGCATCGTCACGAGCGACGGGGAGGAGCTCTCCCTGTGCAAGGACATGGGGCTGGTCGCGGACGTCTTTGACGAGGAACGCATGCGGCCGCTCAAGGGCGACCGGGGCATCGGCCACGTGCGCTACTCGACGACCGGCTCGAGCCTCGTCAAGAACGCCCAGCCGCTCTTTGTCGATTATCTCGGTTCATCTCTCGCCATCGCGCATAACGGGAACCTCGTCAACAGCCGCGCGGTGCGCCGCGGACTGGAGAAGGCGGGTTCGATCTTCCAGACGTCGTGCGACAGCGAGGTCGTCGTCCACCTCATGGCGCGCTCCACGTCCAGGGATATCGTGGTCCGCCTCAAGAAGGCCCTCAAGCAGGTCCAGGGCGCGTATGCGCTGGTCCTGTTGACGCAGGACCGGCTCATCGGCGTGCGCGACCCCGACGGATTCAGGCCTTTGTGGCTGGGCCGCAAGGACGGGGCTTACGTCCTGGCCTCGGAGACGTGCGCCTTTGATCTCATCCAGGCGCAGCCCGTCCGCGAGGTCGAGCCGGGCGAGATCGTCGTGATCTCCAAAGAAGGGCTTCGGTGCGTGCGGTTTTCCCCGAAGAAAGAGAAGGCCGCGCACTGCATCTTTGAGCATATTTATTTTGCCCGGCCGGACTCGGTCATCTTCGGCGAGACGGTGCACGTCGTGCGCCACCGGCTGGGCGAGGAGCTGGCAAAAGAGCATCCGGCCCGCGCCGACATCGTCGTGCCCATCCCCGACTCGGGGACGTCGGCGGCGCTGGGTTTCAGCCACGGCTCCGGTATACCCATGGACCTGGGCGTCATCCGCAACCACTACGTGGGCCGGACCTTCATCCAGCCGCACCAGCACATCCGGGACCTGGGCGTCAAGGTGAAGTTCAATATCCTGCGCGAGGTCGTCCGGGGCAAGCGTGTCGTGATCGTCGACGATTCGATCGTGCGCGGCACGACCTCAAAGGTCCGCGTGAAGAACTTCCGCGAGGCGGGCGCCAAAGAGGTGCACATGCGCATCTCGTGCCCGCCGCACCGGTTCCCGTGCTTTTACGGCATCGACTTCCCGTCGCGCAAGGAGCTGATCGCCAACCGCTATTCGATGAAGAGGATCGCCGGCTATCTGGGCGTGGACAGCCTGGGTTACCTGAGCGTGGAAGGGATGCTGCGCGCCGTCCGCCTGCCGCGGGAGCGGTACTGTATCGCTTGTTTCACCGGCGCGTATCCGGTGCGCTTCGGCCGGGCGGATAAATATTCGCTGGAAAAGAGCTGCGCGTGTCCTTAAAGGGGGACCTCCATGACGTTGAGCTATAAGAAGGCCGGCGTGGACATCGATAAGGCGAACGCCCTGGTGGATGCCTTCCGGGCCGCCGCGCATGTCAGTCACCGCAAGGAGGTCTTGGGGTCTATAGGCGGCTTCGGGGCGTTCTTCGATATCGCCAAGATGAAGAAGAAGGACGCGGTCCTCGTCTCTTCGTGCGACGGCGTCGGGACGAAGCTCAAGATCGCGATCCTGGCCAGGATCCATGACACCGTCGGTATCGACCTGGTGGCGATGAGCGTCAACGACGTCCTGTGCTCGGGCGCCGAACCCCTGTTCTTCCTCGATTATATCGCCACGGGGCGCCTTGAGGCGCACGTCCTCAAGGATGTGGTGCGCGGTATCGCGGCCGGCTGCAAGCAGGCGCGCTGCGCGCTCGCCGGCGGCGAGACCGCCGAGATGCCCGGGATGTACAAGCGCGGCGAGTACGACCTGGCGGGTTTCTGCGTGGGGGTGGTCGAGCGCCGGAAGGTCCTGGGCCGGCACCGCGTCCGGATCGGCGACGCGGTGATCGGTCTGGCCTCGAGCGGCCTGCATTCGAACGGCTTCTCGCTCGTGCGCAAGGTCTTCACGACGAGAGAGCTGCACGCCCGGGCCAAGGAGTTCCTGACGCCGACGCGCATCTACGCCAGGCCGGTGCTCAACGTCCTTAAAAAGTTCAACGCGAGACAGCCGCAGGTGAAGGCCATCGCCCATATCACCGGCGGCGGTTTCCCGGACAAGGCAGGGCGCATCGTGCCGGCGAACGCCACGATGGCCCTGTACCGCAGCGCCTGGCACGTGCCGCCCCTCTTCGAGGAGGTCCAAGGGCTGGGCCGGGTCAGCGACAAGGAGATGTTCCATACGTTCAACATGGGGATCGGCATGGTCCTCGTCGTGCGCGACAGCGTCAAGATGCAGGTCGTGCGCGCGCTGGCGAAGAGCGGCGCGCCGAGCACGATCATCGGCGAGATCATCCCGGGCGTGGGCGGCGTCGCCATCGTGTGACATCCGGGGGCCGAGCGTCCCCGCAATGGCAAGGGTCGGCCGCGAACGTAAAGACGCAAGGATCGTCCTATGAAGATCTTGGTCGTCGGGTCGGGGGGGCGGGAGCACGCGCTGGCGTGGAAGATCGCTCAGTCCGCGCGCGTCACGAAGGTCTTTTGCGCGCCGGGGAACGCCGGCATCGCCCAATTGGCTGAATGCGTCGACCTCAAGGCCGACGACATCGAGGGCCTCGTTGATTTTGCGAAAAAGGAAGCGATCGACCTGACGGTCGTGGGGCCGGAGGCCCCGCTCGTCGCCGGCATCGTGGACGTCTTCCGGGCGCAGGGGTTGAAGGCCTTCGGCCCGACGCAGAAGGCCGCGCAGCTCGAGGGCAGCAAGTGCTTTGCCAAGGAGCTGATGGTTGCGCAGGGCGTGCCGACGGCGCGCTGCGTGAACGGCACGACCGTCCAGGAGGTCCTCGATGCCGCCGCGCGGTTCTCGTATCCGGTCGTCCTCAAGGCGGACGGCCTGGCCGCGGGCAAGGGGGTCGTCATCTGCGATGACGAGGAGAGCGCGCGCAAGGCCGCCTCGGAGATGATCGAGGAGCGTATCTTCGGCGACGCGGGCCGGACACTCGTCGTGGAAGAGTTTCTGGAGGGCGAAGAGGCGTCCATCTTGGTCCTGACCAACGGCCGGCACGCGGTGCCGCTGGAGGCGTCGCAGGACCACAAGCGTATCTTTGACAAGGATCTGGGGCCCAACACGGGCGGCATGGGGGCGTATTCGCCGGCCCCCGTCGTGACGCGCGCCGTGATGCAGGGCGTGATGGAGAAGGTCGTGCGTCCGGTGATCGATGAGCTGGCCCGGCGCAACACCCCTTATACAGGTATCCTTTACGCGGGTATCATGGTGACGAAGGAGGGGCCCAAGGTCTTGGAGTTCAATGTCCGCTTCGGCGATCCCGAGACGCAGGCCGTCCTGGCGCGGATGAAAGGGGATCTGGTCGAGGCCATGCTCTGGACGCTGGACCCGCGGGCCGCGCCTTGTGCGTTGTCCTGGGATGAGCGGGCGGCGGTCTGCGTGGTCATGGCCTCGGGCGGTTATCCGGGCGCCTATGAGAAGGGCAAGGTCGTCCAGGGCCTGGGCGCGGCGGCCAAGCTGCCCGACGTCGTGGTCTTTCATGCGGGCACGAAGAGGAGCGAGGGGGCCGTCGTGACGAGCGGCGGGCGGGTGCTGGGCGTGACGGGCCTGGGCGCGACCATCAAGGAGGCGATCGACACGACCTATGCCGCCGTGGATATGATAACGTTCGAAAAGGCGCACTACCGTAAAGACATCGGATGGAGAGCGATAAAGCCGGGGGGGGAGCGATGAAGCGACCGCAGGTGGCCGTCATCATGGGCAGTACGTCGGACTGGGAGACGATGAGGGAGTCTCTGGAGATCCTCAAGGCGTTCGGCATCCCTTTCGTGGCGCGGGTCTTTTCGGCGCACCGCACGCCCAAGGATCTTGAGGCGTTCGTCGTGGGCACGGAGCAGGCGGGAGTCCGGGTGTTCATCGCCGGCGCGGGCGGGGCAGCGGCGCTCCCCGGCGTGGTGGCGGCGTACACGACGCGGCCGGTCCTGGGCGTGCCCGTCGAGACGCCGGCCCTGAAGGGGCTGGATTCGCTGTTGTCGATCGTGCAGATGCCGGCGGGCATTCCGGTGGCCACCTTTGCCATCGGCAAGGCCGGCGCGAAGAACGCGGCGCTCTTTGCCGTGGCGCTCCTCGGCTTGGGCGCGCCGGTTTTTGACAGAAAGGTCAAGGTCTTCCGCCGCAAGCAGGCCGCGGCGGTCCGCAAGAAGTCCAGGCTCAAGGCGTGAAGACCCCTGTCCGTAAGATCAGCCGTTGTGCGATCGACGCCGGGACCATCCGTGAAGCCGCCGGGGTCCTCGAGAAGGGCGGCCTTGTCGTCTTTCCGACGGAGACGGTCTACGGCATCGCGGCGAACCTCCTGCACAGGGAGGCGGTCGCGCGCCTCAAGCAGTTCAAGGAGCGGCCCGAGACCAAGCACTTTTCGATCCATCTGACGTCTTTCGACGACGTCACGAAGTACGCCGTCGATGTCCTGCCGCGCGCCGTCAAGCTGATGCACCGTTTCTGGCCGGGGCCCTTGACGCTCGTCCTGAACGCGCCGGCCGGGCAGTCCGTCGGCCTGCGGCTGCCGGCCCACGAGGTGGCGTTGGCGCTCCTGAAGGCGGTGGATTTTCCCGTGGTCGCGCCCTCGGCCAACCGGAGCGGCCAACCGGAGCCGCGCGACGCCGGGGAGGCGTTACGGGCCTGCGACGGCTACGTGGATCTTGTTCTTGACGCCGGCCCGACCGAGTGGGGTCAGGGTTCGACGGTCGTGGACGCAAGGAATCTGCCGTTCCAGGTCCTGCGCGAAGGCGTCCTGCGGGTCGCGGACATCAAAGGCGTCGCCGACAAGAAGACGGTCCTCTTCGTGTGCACGGGCAATTCCTGCCGTTCGGTGATGGCAGAGTATCTTTTGAAGAAGAGGCTTCAGGAGTGGGGGCGCTCGGACGTCGAGGTCCTCTCGGCCGGGACCAGGGCCTTGCCGGGCAGCCTGCCGACGCCGGAGACGCGGAGCCTCATCGAGGGGTTGGGTCTGAGCGCGCAAGCGCACCGGTCGCAGACCCTGACCCGTTTGATGGTCGAAGAGGCGGACATCGTCCTGACGATGGACGCGCGCCACCGCGAGAAGGTCCTGGAGTTGGCCCCCGGCGCCAAAGACCGGACGCATGTCTTGGGTTTGTACACCGGGCTCACCGGCCCCGAGGCCGAGGTCGGCGATCCGATCGGCGGCACACAGGACGTCTATTACGTCTCTTTTCTGAAGATCCAACAGGCGGTCGCCCAATTAAAGGACAGGATATGAAAAAGACCATTGCGATCGGTTGCGATCACGGCGGGTTTTCGTTAAAGGAGGAGCTCGCGGCGTATCTGCGCCGCCGGGGGTGGCGGGTGAAGGACGTCGGGACGTTTTCCGCGGCCTCCATGGATTATCCGGATACGGCGGCCCAGGTCGCCCGCAGCGTCGGCACGGGCCGGGCCGGCCGGGGCATCCTCATCTGCAAGAGCGGCATCGGCAACTCCATCGCGGCCAACAAAATCAAGGGGGTGCGGGCGGCGTTGTGCTATAATCTCAAAGCGGCGCGGCTGTCGCGCCGCCACAACGACGCGAACGTCCTGGTCCTGGGCGCGCTCTTCGTTGACGCCGGGACGGCGAAGAGGATCTGCCTCGCGTGGTTGACGACGGATTTTGAGGGGGGCCGCCACCGGCGGCGGCTCAAGAAGATAGAAAGGATCGAAAGACGATGCGTACGTGCGTGAGCCATCTGAAGAAGGCGGACCCCGAGATCTTCCGGGTGGTCAAGAACGAGTTGCTGCGTCAGCACCGGAACATCGAGCTCATCGCCAGCGAGAACTTCACCTCCCGCGCGGTCCTGGAGGCCCAGGGCTCGGTCCTGACCAACAAGTACGCCGAGGGGTATCCGAAGGCGCGCTGGTACGGCGGCTGCGAATACGTCGACGACGCCGAGGCGCTGGCGCGGGAGCGCGCCCGGAAGCTCTTCGGCGCCGAGCACGTGAACGTCCAGCCGCACTCGGGCACTCAGGCGAACATGGCGGTGTACTTCGCGGCGCTCGACATCGGCGACACGGTACTGGCGATGGACCTCGCCTGCGGCGGCCACCTCTCGCACGGGTTGAGCCATAACTTCTCCGGCATGTTTTACAAGATCGTCTCCTACGGCGTGAGCCCCCGGACGGAGACGATCGATTATGACGAGGTCGCGGACCTCGCCCGGCGCCACCGGCCGCGCCTGGTCCTGGCCGGCGCCTCGGCGTATCCGCGTACCCTCGATTTCAAGCGGTTCCGCGAGATCGCGGACTCCGTCGGCGCGGTCCTCTTCGTCGACATGGCCCACATCGCGGGGCTCGTGGCCGCCGGCCTGCACCCGTCGCCGTTCCCGCACGCGGACTACGTCACGACGACGACCCACAAGACCCTGCGCGGCCCGCGCGGCGGCATGATCCTGTGCCGCAGCGCCTACGCCAAGAAGATCGACAGCCTGGTCTTTCCCGGCATCCAGGGCGGACCGCTGATGCACGTCATCGCCGCCAAGGCCGTGGCGCTCAAGGAGGCCCTGTCGCCGGAGTTCGACAGGTATCAGAAGCGCATCGTGAAGAACGCCGCGGCCCTCGCCGCCGCGCTCGCCAAGAGAGGGTTGCGCATCGTCTCGGGCGGGACGGACACGCACCTCTTGCTCGTCGATCTCAGCGACAAGGAGGTCACGGGCAAGGAGGCGGCGGCGTGGCTGGACCGGGCGCGCATCACCGCGAACAAAAACCTCATCCCTTTTGATAAGAGGAGTCCTTTTCAGACGAGCGGGCTGCGGTTGGGGACGCCGGCCGTGACGACGCGCGGCATGGGGCCGGCCGAGATGCGCACGATCGCGGGGATGGTCGCCGACGTCATCGCAGGGCGCGGCGCCCAGGAGGCGGTCGACCGGGCCGCCCGGCAGGTCGCGGCCCTCGTCAAGAGATTTCCCTTGTACAAGAGCCTGCTGAAGGAGTTCGGGCCATGAAGAAGACGCCGCGCGATAGGCGCCCGGGTTGGGACGCGTATTTCATGGGGATCGCGCACTTGGTCGCCCAGCGCTCGACCTGCCTGCGCCGCAAGGTCGGGGCGCTCGTGGTGAAGGACCGCCGGATCCTCGCGACCGGCTACAACGGCACGCCGTCGGGCATCCGTCACTGTTCCGAGGTCGGCTGCCTGCGCGCGAAGAAGAACATCCCGTCGGGAGAACGCCACGAATTGTGCCGCGGGTTGCACGCCGAGCAGAACGTCCTCCTTCAGGCGTCGCTCCACGGGGTCTCCTTGCAGGGCAGCGCCCTGTACGTGACGAACCAGCCGTGCCTCATCTGCGCGAAGATGATCATCAACGCCGGCATCAAGGAGGTCGTCATCGCCGGCCCCTATCCCGACGCCATGGCCCGGCGTTTCTTGAGGGAAGCGAAGGTCAAGGTGAGACGCGCGCGATGAAGTGCCCTTTCTGCGGCTACCGGGACCACAAGGTCGTCGATTCGCGCAGCAGCGCCGACGCCCAGGCCGTGCGCCGCCGCAGGGAGTGCCTGAAGTGCGCGCGGCGGTTCACGACCTACGAGTACATCGAGGAGAAGGCGCTCTCCGTGGTCAAGAAAGACGGCCGGCGCGAGCGCTACGACCGCAAGAAGATGCTCGCCGGCATCGAGAAGGCCTGTGAGAAGCGGCCGGTCTCCTCGGCGAAGATAGGCGAGCTGGTCGCCTTCATCGAGCGCCAGATGTACCGCCGTTTCGACAAGGAGGTGCCCTCCGGGTTCCTCGGCGAGCTCATCATGGACAAGCTCGCCGGGCTCGACGAGGTGGCCTACGTGCGTTTCGCCTCGGTCTACCGGCAGTTCAAGGACGTCAACCATTTCATGTCGGAGTTAAAGGGTTTTTTGAAGAAGGCAGGCCGGTGATGGAACCCATT
>CAZDLS010000076.1:0-8028 GCA_964506425.1 uncultured Planctomycetia bacterium
CTCCTAGTCTCACATTTGTAAAGGGGGTATGACGTGAAAGGGATCATATTGGCGGGCGGACGGGCCACACGGCTCTTTCCCATCACCCGCGGCGTGTGCAAGCAGCTCTTGCCGGTCTACGACAAGCCGATGATCTACTATCCGCTCTCGGTCTTGATGCTTGCCGGCATCCGGGACATCCTCATCATCTCAAGCCCCAAGGACGTGCCGCGCCTCCGCGACCTTTTGGGGGACGGCCGCGAGGTCGGGATGCGGTTTACCTATAAGGTCCAGGAACGGCCCGGCGGCATCGCCCAGAGCCTCTTGATCGGCGCGGACTTTATCGGCGGGGAGCCCGTGGCGCTCATCCTCGGCGATAACATCTTCTACGGCCACGAGCTGACACCCATCCTGCGCGACGCGGCGCGGCTCAAGAAGGGCGCCCTCGTCTTCGCTTATTACGTCAAGGACCCCCAGCGCTACGGCGTCATCGGTTTTGACAAGAAGGGCCGGCCGGTGTCCATCACCGAGAAGCCCCGCCGGCCCGCCTCGAACTGGGTGGCGACAGGCCTTTACTTTTATGACGGCCGCGCCGTTTCGATCGCGAAAAGACTCAAGCCCTCGGCGCGCGGAGAGCTTGAGATCACGGCTGTCAACGCGGCGTATCTGGCCCAGGGCAAGCTTCGCGTCAAGAGGTTGAAGCGCGGCTACGCGTGGCTGGATACCGGGACGTACGATGCGTTGATCGATTCGTCGATCTTTGTCAAGACGCTGCAGGAGAGGCAGGGTCTCAAGATCGGCTGTATCGAAGAGGTCGCGTACCGCCGCGGCTATATCGATAAACGCAAGCTGGCGGCGCTGGCGTCCGCCATACCGACCGAATACGGAGACTATTTAAAAACGAGGCCCGTCATTGAAAAAGAATGATATCCTGATCTGCGGGAAGGGTTTTATCGGCGAGAAGCTCGAGGCGGCGCTGGGCGCCCGGGCCGTGACGAGCTTCATCCGTTCCTTTGCGGATGCCGAGAGGATCGTCAAAAAGAACCGGCCGCGCGTTTTGATCAACGCCATCGGTTCCACCGGCGCCCGCAATGTCGACGACTGCGAAAAGGACAAAGAAGGGACCCTGACGGCGAACGTCTTCGTCCCCCTCTGGCTCGCCGAGGCGGCCCTGCGCCACGGCGTCAAGTTCGTCCACATCAGCAGCGGCTGTATCTACCACTACGATTACAAGAAAGACAGGCCGATCACCGAGACGCGGGTGCCGGACTACTTCGACCTCTTTTACAGCCGCACCAAGATCTACGCCGAGCAGGCGCTCAGGTCCCTCTGCGACCGGCGGAACATCCTGATCGTGCGCATCCGCATCCCCCTCGATGACCGGCCGCACCCGAAGAACGTCCTGACGAAGCTCCTGCATTACGGCAAGGTCATCGAGATCGCCAACTCCGTCACCTACGTGCCTGATCTCGTGCGCGCCCTGAAGTTCTTGCTGCGCCGCGACGCGCGCGGCATCTATAACGTCGTCAATAAGGGCGCGATGCGCTATGCCGACCTTATGGAGGCGTACCGCCGGCTGCGCCCCGGCTTTACCTATAAAAAGATCCGTTTCCGGTCGCTGGGGTTGAAGCGCACGAACTTGATCATGTCCTGCCGCAAGCTCGAGAAGGCGGGTTTTCGCATGCGGCCTATCCGCAGCGTCTATAAGGAGTGCGTCCGGGAGTACGTCCGCCACGGCGGCTGAACCGGTACGCTCCTGTGCTTGAAAGTGAGTTTCCGAAAGGGGTCTCGTGATGGCTACAAGGAGGACAAGGATCCTGGTGACGGGCGGCTGCGGTTTTATCGGCAGCGAGTGTGTGCGCCAGGGCGTGGCCGCCGGCCGCGACATCGCCGTCGTCGACGGCCTGACGTACGCCGGCGACAGAGAGCGGCTCCGAAGCGTGCGCGGCCGCTTTCGTCTGCACATCGCGGATATCGGCGACGCGCGCCGCATGAAGACGGTCTTTCGGAAGGAGAGGCCCGACGGGGTCGTCCACTTTGCCGCTGAGACCCACGTGGACAGGAGCATCCAGGCCGCGCATCCCTTCGTGCGCACGAACATCGAAGGGACGTTGACCCTGATGGACGCCTGCCGCCGGCAGGGGGTGAGGCGCTTCATCCAGATATCTACGGACGAGGTCTACGGCGAGATCGCGCGCGGACGCTTTAAAGAGATCTCGCCTTTGGCGCCGAACTCCCCCTATGCGGCCTCGAAGGCCGCGGCCGACCTTTTGGTCAAGGCGTACATCCGCACGTACGGATTCCCGGCGGTCATCGTGCGGCCGTCCAACAACTACGGGCCGTGGCAGTATCCGGAAAAGCTCGTTCCCGTCGTCATTTTGAGGGCCCTGCAAGGGCAGACCGTCCCCGTGTACGCCAGGGGGCATAACGTGCGCGAGTGGCTGCACGTGAGCGACTGCTGCCGTGCCGTCTGGCGCGTCTTCGACAAAGGCCGGACCGGCGAGATCTATAACGTGGGCAGCGGGCTTGAGCGCCGCAACATCGATACGGTCAAGCGGCTCCTGTATCTGATGGGCAAATCGCCGCGCCTGATCCGATTCGTCAAGGACAGGCCCGGGCACGACGTGCGTTATGCCCTGGATACCGTCAAGATGCGCGCCTTGGGGTGGCGGCCGCGGGTCGGCTTCGACGAGGGGATGCGGGATGTGGTCTCCTGGTGCCTGGATCATCGGTCCTGGCTGGAGAGGCACATGAAAGAGCTCCTCCGATACTGGAAGACGGTCTACAGGAGGGCGTAGATGATGAGCTGGTTCGGCAGATTGAAAGAGGCGCTCGCGCAGCCGGTCTCTTTTCGCCGGCAGCGGGATCAAACTCTCACGGCGGTCTTCGTGCTCATCGGATCGTATATCGCCCTCTACGGTATCGTCAGCACGCTGAAATACGTCTGTTTCTCGTATGATGATTTTGATCTGGCCGTCCACGCCCAGGTCATGTGGAATCTGGCGTATCGCGGCTCCGGTGTCTCCTCGATCCTGGGCCTTAACTTCCTCGGCAACCACGCGCACCTCATTTCTTTTGCGCTCGTCCCGCTCTACCGTCTCCTGCCGCATCCGTTGACCTTGCTCTGGCTGCAGACCCTGGCGCTGGGCGCCGCGGCCTTCCCTTTGTATCTTCTGGCGCGCAGCGTGGTGGGCCGTGCCTGGTCCGTGTGGGTCGTCTTTTTGTACGTCTTGTACCCGGGCCTGGCCTTCACCAACCTGTATGAGTTCCATCCGACGGTCTTTGCCACTTTCTTTTTGTCGTGGACCTTGTGGATGTATCATACCCGCCGCTTCGGCGCCTTTGCGCTCTTTCTGGCCCTCGCGATGCTGTGCCAGGAAAACATCGCCTTTGCCGCGGTCGGCATCGGCGCGGTCGCGCTTTTACAGAGACGGTCGTGGTTCTGGAGCGTCTTTCCGTTCGTCTTCGGGGGCATGTACTTCGTGTCGGTCGTGCGCGTCCTGATGCCTCACTACAACCGGGACGTGATCAATTTCCTGTTGCTCTATAAAGGGCTGGGTGAGACGCCGGGCGTCATCCTCAGGACTCTTTTGTTGAACCCGGCAAAGGTCCTCGGGATCGTCGCCACGGCGCAGAAGGGGTTTTATATCACGTCGCTCTTCTTGCCGGTTGCGTTTCTGCCGATCCTGCATCCGGTCTCTCTCGTCGCTGTCCTGCCGTTCCTCTCCCAGCACCTCTTGTCCACGCGGCCGTCGGACACGCAGATATATTTCCATTACACCGCAGAGATCATCCCGTTTATCTTTTACTCGTTCATCTTCGGCCTGGACCGGCTGCTCAAAAGGTGGAACGCGGCCGTCGTGCGTTGGCCGTTCATCGGTTTTCTCTTTGTTGTTGCCGTCGTCTTCAGCCTCGTGATCGGACCCCAGACCGGGGCGGTCCGCGACCTCTTCGGCGGGCTGCGTCCGACACCGCGCGACCGCATCAAGGAAGAGATGCTCGCGAAGATCCCGCCGAGCGCGGGGGTCGTGGCGACCTTCGAGTTCCTGCCGCACCTGGCCAACCGCGCCGGCCTTTATTCTTTCCATCACGTCTACACCGGTTTCTACACGCTCTCCGACAAGACGTATGAGCTGCCGGAGACGACGCAAGACGCGCTCATCGATTTCATCGACGTGCGTACCTTCAAGGGTTTTTACAAGAAGGGCCGCACCAAGAACCTGAAGGCGTTCTTCGGTTCGGGGCAGTGGGGGATCGAGGACGTGCAGGACGGCATCGTCCTGCTGCGCAAGGGGGCGCCGGACCGCTACCGTCTCACCGACGTCCTCGCCGAGGCGCCCGCGCCTCAGCATCCGGTCAACAAAAAGACGCAGGAGGGATTGGTCTTGCTGGGCTTTGACACGGACGCCGGCAGGCCCGGGTTTCTCCACCTTACCCTCTATTGGTCCCTCGAGCGGCCCGTCGACCGCGAGATCGAGCTCTTCTTCGACGTCATGGACGACGTGGGCCTGCGCCGCCGGCGCCTCCTGCGGCCCTCCTGTTACCTCATGCATCCTGTGTGGGCGTGGCAGCCGGGCACGTATGTACGCGAGGAGCACTATCTGCCGTTGACGGAGATCGCCTCGGCGAACACGTATTCGCTGCTGCGCCTTGGGGTCAGCGATTGCAGGACGGGACGGGCCCTGCTCGACGAGAAGGGTGATGATTTTAAGGGCATCAACATCGCCAGCTTTAATAATTAGTGTCGTTTCTGCCTAACCCTTTTATTTGTAAACAGATAGAAATAATTTTTTGAGACAATTCGAACCTGTACTGACAATTTAATTCCATGCCGAGACCACCCCGAATCTCTTTAGAAGGTTTAATCTATCACATCATTCAAAGGGGCAACAACCGTCAGAATATTTTCCGGGAACCGGAGGACTTTGAGACCTATCTGAGCGTGCTTAAGCGGTTCAAGGAGAAATACTCTTTTAAGCTCTACTGTTATTGCCTGATGAGCAATCATGTCCATTTTATTATTGAACCGACAAAACCGAAGACACTTTCAAAAATAATCCAATCCATTACCTTAAGCCACCTCCGGCTTCACCACTCCAAGTATTCTTCATCAGGACATCTTTGGGAGGGGAGATTCAAGAATCCCGTCATTCAGGCCGATAATTATCTTCTTGAATGTTTAAGGTATATTGAGCTCAATCCCGTGAGAGCCGGTATTGTCAAAACTCCCCAGGAATATAAATGGTCAAGCTATGGTTTTCATGCGGCAGGTAAGAATGATAGGAGGCTATTGGATAAGGATGTTGTTTATTCATCATTGGCGCAGACCGATGAAGAACGCTATAAAGCGTATCAACGCTTCCTTACCCTAGAGCAGGATGAGAAGATAATTGAATCTATACAAAAATCAATAGCGGGCGGTATCTTGGGTTCAGACGAGTTTTGCAAGCAGGTGAAGAAGGAGGGTCTTGGCGTGCCCAAAAGGAGATCAAGGGGCAGGCCGAAGAAGGATTAATTTACTCATAACCTTTTTGTTTTATGAGGGTTACGCAGAAACGACACTAATATTTTTATGGATAAGAACGATTTCATGACAGTGCGCTGCGATTTGTGCGGGGCGGATAATTACGAGCTCGTCTATAAGACGTACGAGGGTGACCTGGGCGCCCTTGAGCCGGATTACAAGGTTTCCGACCACGGCGGCGTCCAGGCCGTTCGGATCGTGCGGTGCCGCAAGTGCGGCCTTATTTACGCCAACCCGCGGCCAAGCGCTTCCTTCCTGGCCGCGAATTATTGCGCGATGGAAGATCAGGATTATCTGGAGCAGGAGGTGGGGCGGCGTCTGGCAGCCCGGCTGGTCCTCAAGAAGGTGCGGCGGTTCCAGCGCCGGGGGCGCCGGCTCCTCGATATCGGCTGCTGCGCCGGGTTCCTGCTCGATGAGGCGCGTCGGGCCGGCTGGGAGGTCGCCGGCGTCGAGCTCTCCGAGTGGGCCGTCCGTTTCGCCCGCGAGCGTCTCCTGCTGACAGGCGTCCATCAGGGGACGCTCCAGGACGCCGGTTTTGAGCCTAACTCCTTCGATGCCGTCGTCATGACGGACACCATCGAACATCTCTTCAGCCCGCGGGAGGTCCTGGTCGCGGTCCGCCGGCTCCTGAAGCCGACCGGGGTCCTGTGCCTGAACACGCCCGATATCGACAGCTGGGTGAGCCGCGCGCTCAAGGCCCGCTGGTGGGGCGTCAAGCAGGCGCACCTCTATTATTTTAGCCGGCGCACGATGAGACGGCTGTTGCGGGAGACAGGCTATGTCCCGGTCCACTTCGGCACGCACGCGCGGTCCTTCGCGCTCTCGTATTGGCTGGAGCGTCTGGGCCGCCACGACCCCCGTTTTAAGGGCCTCATCCACTTCGTCCTCAAAAACAAGGCCTTCAGCCGCCGGCCGGTCACCTGGGACCTGGGCGATCAGCTGGAGGTGGTGGCGCGCAAGAGCCGCCGGCTCGAATATCTCTACGAGCTGGAGACCGAAGAGCGGCGGCCGGTCCGCCGGGACGCCCAGGTGGTCGTTGTCCTGCCGGCCTACAACGCGGCCGGGACCCTGAAGAAAACGGTCGCGGACATCCCGAAGGACGCGGCGCAGGAGATCATCCTCGTCGACGACGCGAGCACGGATGATACCGTGCGCGTCGCCCGGGAGCTCGGGCTCACCGTCTTCGTCCACAAGAAGAACCGCGGCTACGGCGCCAACCAGAAGACGTGCTACAAGAAAGCGCTCGAGCGCGGGGCGGACATCGTGGTGATGGTGCATCCCGATTACCAGTATGACCCGCGCGTCATCCCCGAGTTGATCGAGCCCATCCGTCAGGGCCGCGCCGACGCCGTCTTCGGGTCGCGCATGATGAAGGGCGGGGCGCTCGAGGGCGGGATGCCGCTGTGGAAGCACAACGCGAACATCCTGTTGACGGCGTTGGAGAACGTCGTCCTGGGGGCGTGCCTCTCCGAGTACCACTCGGGGTTCCGGGCCTACAGCGCCAAGTACCTGCACGCCGTCGCCTTCGACCTGGATTCGGACGGCTTTGTCTTCGATACCGAGATCATCGTCCAGGGGATCGCGAAGAACCTGCGGATCGAAGAGGTCCCCATCCGGACGCGCTACTTCGATGAGGCCTCCTCGATCCGTTTCGGGCCTTCTGTCCGTTACGGCCTGGGCATCTTGATGACCCTCATCCGGTACAAGATCCACGCCAGCGGCCTGGTCCGGCTGCGTCGTTTCGCGTAACGGCGGCCGGCACCCCCTCCGGCGCTTTCACCATAATAAAGGAGTCGTCTTTCGTGGAGAAGTGGTTTGAGATCTTTAGGTCCGCGTTGCCGCACCTCAACATCCTGTTGCTCTTGGGGGTGGCGCTCTTCGGCGGCACGGTCGGCGGCCGGCTCTTTCAGAAGTGGCGCGTCCCCCAGGTCGTCGGGTACATGGTCATCGGCATCCTGCTCGGCGTCTCGGGGCTGAAGGTCATCGACGAGCAGACCATCAAGACGCTGCAGCCCTTCAGTTACTTCGCGCTGAGCCTGATAGGTTTCACGATCGGCGGGGAGCTCAAGAAAAGCGTCCTGGCCCGATACGGGCGTCAGTTCGTCAAGGTGCTCTTCCTTGAAGGGGTCATGGCCTTTATCAGCGTCGCGCTCTTTGTGGGCGTCGTGGGTACGCTCCTCTTCGGCAACGCCCGCCTGGCCTGGTCCCTGGGGTTGCTGTTGGGCGCCATCGCCTCGGCCACGGCACCGGCCGCGACCACCGAGGTGCTGCGCGAGTACCGCACGCGCGGTCCGTTGACACGCATGGTCCTGGGGATCGTGGCGCTGGACGACGGCCTGGCGCTCGTCCTCTTCGCCGTCGCATCGAGCCTGGCGGGCAGCCTCCTGGGCAACAGCCAGGAAGGGGCCCTGCGCATCTTCGTCCACCCGCTCTATGAGATCGGGATGTCGGTATCTCTGGGCGCGGTCTCCGGGTTCATCCTGAGCCGGCTGTTGAAGAAGTACTCCGAACGCGAGCGGCTCCTG
>CAZDLS010000077.1:0-7965 GCA_964506425.1 uncultured Planctomycetia bacterium
CAGCGCAACGCCACCCTGACGACCATCGCGCCGACCGGCACGATCAGCATCATCGCCGGGCCGTGTTCCTCGGGGGTAGAGCCGGTCTTCGCGATCTCCTATTACCGCGCCAACGTCCTGGACAACGACAAGATGATCGAGGTCGAGCCGGCGTTCCGCGAGGTCATGGAGAAGAGGGGCCTGTTGACGCGCAAGCTCATGGAGGAGATCGCCGAGGCCGGCACGATCCGCGACATGGAAGGGGTCCCCGAGGACATCCGGCGCGTCTTCGTGACGGCGCACGATATCGCGCCCGAGTGGCACATCAAGATGCAGGCGGCCTTCCAGAAGCACACGGACAACGCCGTCTCCAAGACCGTTAATTTCCACCAGGAGGCGACGCAGGACGACGTGCGCGAGGCTTACATGCTCGCGTATGAGCTGGGCTGCAAGGGGGTGACGATCTACCGCGACAAGAGCCGCGAGGAGCAGGTCCTGAACATCGGCGCCAAGGACAAGGCCAAGGCGGGCCAGACCATCATGCCCGAGGGCACGAAGATCGCCCCCCGGCCGCGGCCCGAGGTCGTCACCGGCACGACCACGAAGGTGGCGACCGGCTGCGGCAACCTTTACGTCACGATCAACACCGACGAGGCCGGCACGCCCTTCGAGGTCTTCACGCAGATGGGCAAGGCCGGCGGCTGCGCCGCCTCGCAGCTCGAGGCCATCGGCCGCCTGGTATCGCTGGCGTTCCGCTCCGGCGTGGACGTCAAGGTCATCATCGAGCAGCTGCGTTCCATCCGCTGTCCGTCGCCGTCGTGGGAGCGCGGCTCCCGGATCTTCTCTTGCGCGGACGCGATCGCGCGCGTGGTCGAGCGGCGCCTCGTCAACGACAAGGTCGGCGTCAGGAGGATCGTCGCGGCGGCCGAGGTGGCGGCCGGTACCCAGGCCGAGCCCGAGATGTACCGGCAGATGTCCAAGAGCGAGGAGCAGCTCGAGCGCCAGATCGCCGGCAGCATCGTGGGCGTCTGCCCCGACTGCGGCAGCGTCGTGCGCCACGAAGAGGGCTGTGTCAAATGCTCCACCTGCGGCTACTCGAAATGCTGAGTCGTCATCCCGCCTAGAGCCGTTCCCAGACCCGTCCTTGCGAGGGCGGGTTTTTTTGGGCGGCCGGCCGGCTTTGTGATATACTACCGGAAATATACTTCCTCCTAAACTCAAGGGACACCGACGTCCCGCCGCACCACCCATGACCGGATTATCGACGTTGATAGTTCACCCCCGTTCGTCTTTCCCCGGCTTGTGCCGCACACCCTTTTACCATCCCAGGAGGTTTTATGCCCCGGCGCGACGACATCCATAAGGTCCTCATCATCGGTTCCGGCCCCATCATCATCGGCCAGGCCTGCGAGTTCGATTACTCGGGCACGCAGGCGTGCAAGGCGCTCAGGGGCCTGGGATATCAGGTCGTCCTCGTCAACTCCAATCCGGCGACCATCATGACCGACCCCGGCATGGCCGACAGGACCTACATCGAGCCCTTGACCGTCGCCAGCGTCGAGAAGATCATCGCCCGGGAGCGGCCGGACGGCCTCTTGCCCAACCTCGGCGGCCAGACGGGGCTGAACCTCGCCTCGAGCCTCTATAAGGCCGGCACCCTGGCCAAGTACGACGTCAAGATCATCGGGGTCAAGGCCGACGCCATCGAGCGCGGGGAGGACCGGGAGGTCTTCAAGGCGACGATGCGCCAGCTCGGCATTTCCGTGCCGCGCTCGGAGATCGCCCACACCGTCGAGCAGGCCGAGGAGATCGCCCAGCGCATCGGCATGCCGGTGGTGATCCGGCCCGCCTACACGCTCGGGGGCACGGGCGGCGGGATCGCGTACAACGGCGAGGAGCTCAAGGTGATCGCAGGGCGCGGCCTTTCGATGAGCCTCGTCAACCAGGTCCTGATCGAAGAGGCGGTCATCGGCTGGGAGGAGCTCGAGCTCGAGGTCGTGCGCGACGATAAGGACCAGTTGATCACGGTCTGCTTCATCGAAAACGTCGACGCGATGGGTGTCCATACGGGCGACAGCTTCTGTGTCGCGCCGATGCTGACCGTGCCGGACAAGCTGCAGAAGAAGATGCAGGACCTCTCCTACAAGATCGTGGAGGCGATCGGCGTCGTGGGCGGCACCAACATCCAGTTCGCCCACAACAAGGCGAACGGCCGCCTCGTCGTCATCGAGATCAACCCGCGCACGTCGCGCTCCTCGGCCCTCGCCTCCAAGGCGACGGGCTTTCCCATCGCGATGGTCTCCACCAAGCTCGCCGCGGGCCTCACCATGGACGAGATCCCTTATTGGAGGGCGGGGACGCTCGAGAAGTACGTGCCCGGCGGCGATTATGTCGTTGTCAAGTTCGCGCGCTGGGCCTTCGAGAAGTTCACCCAGGCCAAGGACGTCATCGGCACGCAGATGAAGGCCGTCGGCGAGGTGATGAGCATCGGCAAGACCTTCAACGAGGGCCTGCAGAAGTCCATCCGGTCCCTCGAGATCGGCCGCGCCGGCCTGGGGTTTGCCAAGGATTTTGCGAGCCTGCCGCTCGAGGAGCTCAAGATGCGCTTGGGCCAGCCGTCGAGCGAGCGGGTCTTTTTGATGTACGAGGCCCTGCGCAAGGGCATGTCCCCGGGAGAGCTCAATAAGACGACCTATATCGGGACGTGGTTCATCGAGCAGATGAAGAAGCTCGTCGATTTCGAGGAGCGCGTCATCAAGACGGCCTGGGACAAGCTCGCCGACGCCGACGTCATCGCCGCCAAGGAGCTGGGCTTCGGCGATAAGTATCTGGCCCAGCTCTTCAAGGTCAAGGAGGCCCAGGTGCGCGCACGCCGCCTGAAACTCGGCAAGAAGGCCCGTTTTGAGGCCGTGCCGGTGAGCGGGGTAGAGGATGCCGCGTATTATTACTCGACGTACAGCCCCGGTGCGGACACGGTGCCGGTGTCGTCCAACGAGAAGAAGATCATGATCCTGGGCGGCGGTCCCAACCGCATCGGCCAGGGGATCGAGTTCGACTACACCTGCGTGCACGCGGCCTTTGCCCTGCGCGACGAGGGCTACGAGTCCATCATGGTCAACTGCAATCCCGAGACGGTCTCCACCGACTACGACACCTCCAATAAACTCTACTTCGAGCCCGTGACCGTCGAGGACGTCTTGGCGATCTATGAGAAGGAAAGGCCCATCGGCGTCATCACGCAGTTCGGCGGCCAGACGCCCCTTAACATCGCGGCGGAGCTTAAGGCGTGCGGGGTCAACATCCTCGGGACGAGCCCGGAGAGCATCGCCCTCGCGGAAGACCGGGAGCTCTTCCGGCAGAAGATGATCGATTTAGGCATTCCCCAGCCCGAGAGCCAGACCGCGCGGTCCTTGGAGCAAGCGGTCGCCATCGCCAGGAAGATAGGCTATCCCTTGATGGTCAGGCCGTCGTTCGTCCTGGGCGGCCGGGGCATGATGATCATCTATGACGAAGAGACGCTGGTCAAGTATGCCCAGGAGGCGATCAACGTGAGCCCCGAGTACCCCATGTTGATCGACCGTTTCCTCGAGCAGGCGGTCGAGACCGAGGTGGACGCGCTGTGCGACGGCACCGAGACCTTTGTCGCGGCGATCATGGAACATATCGAGGAGGCCGGTATCCACTCCGGCGATTCGGCGTGTGTCATCCCGCCGCGCACGATCAGGCCCAAGCACATCGCGACGATCCGGGAATACACCGACGCGATCGCGAAGAACCTCGGCGTCGTGGGCCTGATCAATATCCAGTTCGCGGTCTGCGACGACAAGGTCTACGTCCTGGAGGCCAACCCGCGGGCCTCGCGCACGGTCCCGCTCGTCTCCAAGGTCACGGGGATCCTCATCGCGCGCATCGCCACGCAGCTCATGCTCGGCAAGAAGATCGCCGACTTCCCGGAGCTCAAGAAGAAGCTCAGGATGCCGATGGTGGGCGTCAAGGAGGCGGTCTTCCCCTTCAACATGTTCCCGGAGGTCGACCCGGTGCTGGGCCCCGAGATGAAGGCCACGGGCGAGGTGATGGGCGCGGCGGACACCTTTGAGGCGGCGTTCTTCAAGGCCGAGGATGCCGTCGGCGCGCCGCTGCCCCTGAAGGGCACGGTCTTGATCACGGTCCGGGACAGCGACAAGAAGGCGGCGGCCGGCCTGGCCCAGAAGCTGACGCAGATGGGCTTTAATATCGTCGCCACACAGAACACGGGCCGGTTCTTGAGCGAGAAGGCGGGGGTGGCCAGCCGGCCCATCATGAAGCTCCAGCAGGGCCGGCCCAACATCGCGGACGCCATCATCAACAAAGAGATCCAGCTCATCATCAACACGCCCGTCGGCAGGACGGGCAAGGAGGACGACAGCTACATCCGCAAGATGGCCATCCAGTACAAGCTTCCCTACATCACGACGATGGCCGCGGCCAGGGCGAGCGTCGACGCCATCGAGGCGATGCGCAATAAAGAGATCACCCCCAAGTCATTGCAGGAGTATCATCAGGCGGCGCGTCAGGAGACAGGAGGCGAACATGGCGACAAAAGAGATCCCGGCAAACCAGTTGAACCCGAAGCAGTTCATTGACGAGAAGGTCGCGGAGATCCGCGCCGCGGTGACACAGGGTGTGGCCATCAACGCCCTCTCCGGCGGGGTCGACTCCTCGGCGGTGACGCTTTTGGGCCACAAGGCGTTGGAGGAGCGGCTCAAGACCTACTTCATCGACAACGGCATCATGCGCCAGGGCGAGCCGGCGCAGATCGTGTCCTTGTTCAAGAAGCTGGGCGTGACCGTCGAGATCATCGACGCGAAGGAGAAGTTCTTCAAGGCCTTGAAGGGGCTCACCGACCCCGAGGAGAAGCGCGAGGCCATCACACAGACGTTCTACAAGGACGTCTTCGGCAAGCTCGTCAAGGAGAGCGGCGCCCGCCACCTCTTGCAGGGGACGATCCTGACGGATGTCGACGAGACCGTCGCCGGCATCAAGCGCCAGCACAACGTCTTCGAGCAGCTCGGCATCGACCCCGAGGAGACCTTCGGCTACAAGATCATCGAGCCCCTCGTCCAGCTGCGCAAGGACGGGGTCCGCAAGGTGGGCGAGGCCCTGGGGCTGCCCCAGAACACCTTCAACCGGATGCCCTTCCCGGGCCCGGCCCTGTCGGCCCGCGTCATCGGCGAGGTGACGCCCGAGAAGATCGCCCTGGTGCGCCAGGCCACGGTCATCACCGAAGAGGTGCTCGCCGGCGTGCCGGCCTTCCAATACATGGCGATCCTGCACAACGACCGCGTCCCGGGCATGCGCGACAACAAGCGCGATTACGGCCTGCAGATCGAGATCCGCTGCTGGGACAGCGTGGACGCCCGCCAGGCGACCCCCACGAAGCTGCCTTACGAGACGCTCATGAAGCTCTCGGGCCGGCTTACGGCCGAGGTCCCCGGCGTCGTCAGCGTCACCTACAACATCGCCACCAAGCCGCCCTCCACCATGGAAGCGGTCTAAAGATACCACGTGGCATAGAAAGACCTGGTGGCATAGCAAGACCTGGTCTTTCTATGCCGCGAAATGGCAGTAATAGACCGGGTCTCTTTATGCCACGAAACGGCAGTGAGGGCCGGTTTTTTTTCGCCTTGTCTTACCTTGGGTGTGGTATTAGAATATGTCTATGTCGCGTACGTTTCGCTTTATTATCGTCGCCTGCCTGATGCTGGCGTTTTGCGCGCCGGCCCGCGCGGCCCAGATGTACATCAAGGGCACGCCCATCCTGATCTCCGCCAAGAAGACCGTGAAGACCCAAGCCAGGATCCTGGAGCGCTTTGCCGATATACTGCGCAGGCGCAAAGAGCCGCAGGCCGTGGTCCAGGACGGGCTCGGGGTCGTCCTTCAGACGGCGTACCGGTATTATTGGGAGGGCGAGGAGGTGGACTTCTTCTTAAGGCTCTTTGCGCACGGTCCGCAGAAGGTGAGGGGCCTGAGTCTCCTGGGTTCTTTTTTTATCGAGGTCGAAGACCTGAAGAACGGCAAGATCGAGGTAGGACAGTACCACATCGAACCCGAGTTCCAGGAGGAGCTGGTCGGCCGTGACAGCGAGGTGGTGGGCCTGGGCCCCGAGACGTCGGATAACCACGAAGTGCTCGCCGTCTTCAACCTGCGGGATTTCGTCTTTGTCGATCTGGCCGAAGGCGTGTACCGCGTGACCATCGAATATATCGATAACTCCCGTCCGCAGCGCGCGTGGCACGGACGCATCAAATCGAATCCGGTGACCATCGAGGTCATCGGAGGGTTGGCGAGCAGCGAGCGCGTCCTGCAGTTGCGCGCCAGGCAGCAGGCGGCTGAGCGGCAACGCTGAAGCGGCACATTGCGTTCTTCCCCCCGTCCATGAAAAGATCCCTCCTGGCTTCCGGCGTCCTTTGCGCGTTTCTTCTCTTTCCCGGACCGTCCTTCGGGGAGGTCCGCGGCCAGGCGCAGGGTCTCTTCTGGCTCGACGTCCCGCAGGAGTGGCTCTGGACGCAGGAGAAGGGGCAGGTGGTGCTTTCGGAGCTCAACGGCAGCGGCAGGATCGAGATCCGCTTTGAGAAGGTCGAGGGTTTCGAGGGTTCTGCCCGCGATCTGGTCTCTGATGCCCGGGATGACCGGCGCCGTGAGGTGGCGGACCGCCACGGCAAGTCCGTGATGCGGATCGAGCGCCGCGTCGACGGCGTCTTCGCCCTCCAGACCGGCTTTTTGATCTCTACCGACAGCGGGATACAGCAGGCCACGTCGATCGTCTTCTTCCACAAGGGCCACCTTTTTGACGTCTACTTCGAGGCGCCGCGCGAGGTCTTCCGCATCGAGATGGAGAGGATCGTCGATACCTGGAGCTTCGAAAAGCCCGAGGAGCCGCAAGAGGACGATGAGGCGCAGGAGAACGGGTCGATCTAGCCTCTTTGCCGGCGGCCGCAAGCGGGCCTTACCGGCCGTCGCCGTCGGAGCCGTGTTGGTCTTTGCGGCGGGTGCCGTCTTTTTGTGTGGCAACCGCCCGGGCGCCGGTCCCGGGACGTTCTTCGGCCGCAGGGGGGCGCGCGGGACCGGGAACGGCCGCATCGCCCGGGCCCGGGCCTATCTCGACCAAAAGAAGCTTCCCGAAGCCGAGGCCCTGCTTATCGAGGCCCTGGAGGAAGACCCGCAGGACCCCGCCGCCTACGATCTTCTGGGATCCGTGTATTACAGGATGAACCGCAAGACGGACGCCGAGGCGACGTGGCGCAACGGCTTGAGCATCGACGGCCGATTTGCCGGGTTCTATGTCAACCTCGGCGCGCTCGAGGCGGAAAAGGGGAACGTGGAGGAGGCGCTCTTTTTCTTCCGGGAGGCGGCCAAGCGTGACGCCCGCAGCCCTGCTTCTTACGAAAAGGCGGCGATCGCCTGCTACAACGCGGGTCGATACCGCGAGGCGCTGGCGTACTGGGAAGAGGCGAAGCAGAGGGGGGCGCGCGAGGACCCGGTCATCTCGAAAGCGATGGAGAAGGCTCGGCGCCAACTCGCCGCGACGGACATCTGACGGGTCTTCTATGCCTTTCCCGTTCAAGAAGTTAGGCTCCAGGGCGAAAAAATTTTATAGTGGACAAAAGCGGCCTGATGCGGTATGTTGTTAGAACCGAGAAGTTAAACGGGAAGGGGCCGCTTAAGGGGGGGGGAGCCATGCAGAAGAAAGTGCCTATAGTCGTAGCTGTCGTTGTGTTGCTCGTCGTGGGTATCGCTATCGCATCCATGGCCGTAAGGCGAACACGGTCCGGCACGACTGCGTCGGGCGCAAGGTCAGGCAAAGGCGTTGCCGCGTCGGCCTATTCAGCTACCGTCAGGCCGACCACCGCGAAAGAACAGACCAAATACCAGCAAACGCTTCAATCCGTCCTTGCCGAGGCCCAGAAGCTTTACGACGCCAAGGATTACAGGGGCGCGTTCGACAAG
>CAZDLS010000078.1:0-7880 GCA_964506425.1 uncultured Planctomycetia bacterium
GGCGAGGAGACGGCGCCTTCGTCGTCCTCGTCATCCCCGTCATCCGGCTGGTTTTCTATCTCTTCCTGCCACCTCGCATACACGTTGTCGACCTCCTCGCAGAAGGCATCGACCGCGATCATCCGGTTGGCGATCCCCGCGTGCTCCCAGTAAGGGAAGGCCCTTTCCGTCCAGGCCGTGATCCCTTCGGAGATCCAACGAAGGGTGCCGCCGACGCGAGAAAAATCACGCTCCAGTTCGCTTTGTTCGGCACGCGTCCCTAGAAAAAGGCTTGCATGCCTTTCATCGATGAGCTCCCTGGCCTTGTCAAGCTTCGGGCCGGCATCTTCGATAAGTTCAAAGGAAGCCATGATGACGTTGACCACGCGGAGAGGAACGGCGCAATCTTCGCTCAGTGCGGCAAGACGCTTCCGTAACCCTTGGAGCCCTGAGGCCTGCGCCTCTAAATATCCGGGGAAGGGATGGCGGACTTTTCTCAAGACTTTAAAATGACTCGATATCTTATTGAGCAAAAACTTGGCATGCCCCAACTGCAGGGAGGCCCCTTTTGTGTCCGGCGCCCCGGCAAGGACGCGCTCCAGCTGTCCCCATAGGTCAAGGGCCTCGGTCGCCCTCGCCTCTATCTGCGCGCTCCACCTCGACGCCTCCGGCACGCTGAGGATCTCGCGCGCCAGATACCCCACCAGCTCCGGATCAGGCAGGTACCGACGGTCCAGGACGAGCGTCAAGGTGCCTGCCTGGGAAAAGAGGCAGCCGTCGCCCACGAAAGACGCGTCATCCACGACCGCCACCTTAAGGACATCCGGCATGCTTCCCCCATAGGTCTTATACTCCTTCGCGATGCTTGTAAGGATCGAGAAAATGATCGGATCGCCCGGGCTTAAATATTTCAGCCTCCCTTCCTTCTTTTGGGCGTCACACCAGGCAAGGACCTTCTGCTGCTCCATGCCGCTCCCCGAAACAACCACTATCCGCGCCGGCGAGGAGATGGCCGACAAAAGGACGCCCCGTCGCGCCTCACCGTCTACGGCCTTCAGTATCTTCTTAACGATACGCCGGGTAACCGGCAAAACGCTCTGATCGTAAGAAAGTGAATGCGGGTCCACCCCCAGATCAAAGAGTTGGTCGTCGTAAACGCAAGGATCCGTCACATCCAGAACGACCGCCCTCTGATGCCAGGGGTCGCTCAGGTACCAGCCAAGATAGGCCGGGGTAGGCGTCAGACAGACCGTTGCGTCTTCGCGTCCATGACGGACCCCGACGAAATGCTTCTTCATCGTGACCCGATAGCCCGGAGGGGGATACCCTCTGTCAAACTGGCCGTCTGTCACGCTGACATAACCGCGCCTTCCCGAGACCGTCAAGATATCAAGCCAGAGATGGCGCCGCACCGGCAGGGCCCTGGAAACAAGCACATCACCATGAACAAGCCTGGCGCCGCGCAGCCTTTTCCCGAATGCCTTGCGTAAGATCTTTTTTGTCGCCAAAGAGGCGTATCCGCAGCTCAAAGGATAAATGCCGATCTCTTCACCTTTATCGTCAAGCCAACGGTCGATTTCAAAGAGCGCCTTTTGGAGGGACGGATTGATGCGCTCCATGAAGGCGCGCACGTCGGCAATAACGGCATCCTCTGCCTGTCCGACAGACAGGGATGGTGGGGCGGCCGGCGAGGAGGCGGCCGCATCTGAAGCAGGAGACGACGTCTTGCCGAAGTCCTCGCTTCGATCAAGGGGCCCAGCCTGCTGTTTACGGCTGCGGCTGAGCGCTCTATCGTAAAGACCCTTAACGCCGAATTCGTTTAAACTCTCAAAGACCTCTTTTGTCTTGGCAATATATGCATCTATCTTCTCCCCGGAAGACAATTTCCTTAAGTCGAAGGCGAGGGCGTCAAAATCATTATGGGCAGCTATCCATTCGGATAAATACGCCTTCAGGAGACCCTCCCTGTCCGCTTTCGGCTCAAGCATGGCCCTGACGGTCTCTTCAGCCTTCTTCTTTAAATACTCCACGATCTCCCGGATCTCCTCGATCGCATCCCAGATCTCTTGCTGCCTGGCAAGAAGCGCGGCGGGGCCGACAGATGGAACCGCCGGATCGGGGGAAACTTGAGCCCGAGCGAGCGTTGCCTGCGGTTTGACACGAGGGTGACCGGCCTTGTCGGCCTGCTCTGCCCGGCCCTTATTTTCTTCAACAAGGGCCTTTTTGCGGCCGACAAAGATCCTCCAGGCCAAACCGCCTGCCACGGATAATGCCCCGGCGATGACCGCCGCCGTTATCCCGACGCCGGCTGTCTGGAGGACCGGCGAGGAGGAAGCGCCTCCTGCGACCAGCTCGCTTAAGCGCGCCAACTTGAATCTCTGTGCGTAACGGCCGCCGATGACGCTCAGGGCCGGCGGCTGACCGGCAAATCCAGCCGCAAGGATCAACTCTCCCCCGGGGATAGCGTTGGCCTCAAACATCAAGCCGGCGGCCTGCGCCAGCAAAGCGTCTCCCGAAGACGCCGGCAACAACCGGTCTGAATAAATATAGGCGTTTACATCCCCTGCCCAGGGAGAGACGTACTCGATGACCCCTATCTCCTGCTTGTGACTCTTTGCCAATCCGCAGGCCTCATCGCGCCAATAGCGCCTGCTGATGACATGATCCGGATGCTTGTCCGACTCTTCAGGAATACCGACGAGAAAATGAGTCCGGCCCTCTTCCTGATATCTCCGGTAGCTGGCCCGGAGCGCCGTACGCACCATCCCGGCCTCCTGACGCGCCAAAAGCTCCTTCTCCTCTACAGATCCCGGGGCGCCGCCTACCCTGTATTCATAGAACGGCATGCCGATGTCTTCTTTAGCGGCCTGGTGGCGGAAGAATATCGTCTGAATGCCCAAAACAGCGGCGCCCCGGAGGGCCTCTCCAACCCTGCGATGGATCCGCTGGGCCACATCCGGCATGTCCGGCATTTGTGCCCGGAAACCCGACGTCATCACCCGGCTAAAGATCGCGTTTTGCAACTCCGGGTCAGCGGACAAGGCCAGGACCCCGCCCAAACCGATCTCTGTATCATCCGGGTGTGGCGCGCAGGCTTCTATGACCGCCCGCTGCAACCAAAAAGATCTCAACCTGCCGACATCTTCCGGATGGAAGACAAACCGTAGACCCTGAGGATAATCTTCAAATGTCCCTTCCGGCGTGATCCTTCTCAACCGATACGTCAACACATACCGGGCCTCTTCCGGCAGGGAAGGCTCGATGAAGGCGCGCGTCAAAATGGCGTTCGCGCGGGCTTGGGCCTTTACAGCCTGGTGGTAGGCGACGCGGTCTATCTGCGACACATGACACGCCATGGCCTCCATCACGGTCGCGAACCGGGCTTCAGTCAAGGGACACAGGAGATTGTAAGGAAGTATCCTGGCGAAGGTCTCATAGCCGATCGCCGCCACACCGGCTCCCGCGTCAAAGACCGATGCGGCCTTGCGCAGATCACGGTATAGAGCGATCCGCTCTGAACGCTGATCATCAGGATGAGGCAGGACGATGGCCTGCGGCCGGAAGTGTACGAGGGCATCCGTCAACACCTGCGGGTCTTCCAGGGGCCTATAAAGCAAGCTCAGGATCTCGTTCCCCCTCCCCCTAAGCCCTTTGATCATGAACCCGGCGAATCGTTCCGCCTCGCCCGGCTCTATCTCAATAACCGCCACCCTCTCGCCCCTTATATAAGGTAAGATCCTCAATGCCTCTTTCTGCTCATCGCTCAATAACACACACTGGCCGGGTTCAGGAAGGGCCATCCGAGAGGCGTCCCACTGAACGACGGGCGAGGAGGCGTCGCCGCCGGCCGGCACCTGCGGGGTGCCGGGAGACTTATATGCCTCTAGTTCCTGCGCGCGCCGGATGAGTGCCTCGATCTCTACGAGCCAGAAGTTGAGGATCCCGTAACGATCCGCTTCGAGCTGCACTTCTCTTTGGACATCGGCCGGCAGTGCCGTGACCTGAAAGACCTCCTGAAACCGGAGGGATCTCATAAAAAGCCATATATCTTCTTCATCGTCGAGGACGGGCAGGGCGTAGACGCAGGCCCAGCGGAGGATCTGTTCGCGACCGCGCATCAAGGCCGCAGCGTGCAAGAAACCGTTCAGCAAAAGCGTCGTGCCGTACCCTTTACCCGTTCCGGCGAGATTTGAAAAATCTCTGTAGCAGAACAAAGAGATGGTCTCCGGATAGATCCCCAGCGCCACGGAACCGATCTTGCCGCCTCTCGCGTTCTCTTCGTTATCGAATAACTGCAGAGAATATGTCCTCTTCGGCGCGCCGGGCTCCCAGGACAACACATACTCCCCCGGGAACCTCTTGCCTGAAAGCTTATGCATGCCGGGGAAATCCCATCGGCCTTCCTCATGCCGCCCTTCCGCGGGCGAAGAGGCGCCCTTGCCCCGCAGGCCGCGGGTCGAGGGGCTGATGCCGGTATCCCCGCTCTCGTATATCTCGTCTCTGATGTCCTCAATGACCGAGATCAGCCTGTATGTACCTTCCTTGACCGTGACCTCGGCCTCTTTTGTTCCAAGCCAACAGGTGTCGAGGATCGATTCAAGAGGTACGCGGAATTTTCCGATCACACCGGAATCCCCGGCGTACGAGGCCGCGTATTTTTCCTCTATGGCAAAGGACAGCGGGTCTATCAATCCGATCTCCTTGCCCTTAAAGAAACTCTTGTCCTGCGAGCCGTGGTAGACGATCAACGCGGCCGCGTCCGGCAGAAGATGCATCAACGACCAGGTCACGACCCTGCCGTACCGAAGGTTCGCCTCTGTCAACACATGACACAGATGCTCCCGGTCATTGACCGAGAACTCCACCAGGTCCGAAGCGAACGCGACACCCGGGAACGGATAGATGGCATGCAGGACCCAAAGGACCTTCGTCTTGTAGGGGATGCCCGGGTGGGCCCAGTAGCCGGTTACATTCAGACACGAAAGCCGGGTCTCGCCGATGAACGCAAAAGGCTCTATTCCAGCGATAAAGGTCTCGCCCCCCTGTTCTTCTATCCATTGGAGCGCGGCTTTGACGTTCGCGGGGTTATTACCTGCCTCTTCGATCAACCGCAGGACCGCTCTGTTGACAAGGGGGTCTATCGTAAGATGGGCCATCGAGAAACTTAAAACTTCTGGATCGACATCCAGGATCTCGTCCGATGACCAGTCAAGGCCCACGATCTCTTCTTCGAAATCCAGACAGATCTTTTTAACGACATTTTTAAACCGTTCCGAAGATTTACCGAACTCCCTGTCAAGCTCGGCACGTCTCTGCCTCCTCATCGACTTGGCCGCCTCCCCTTTCAGCGCCACCCTGCCCACGGTCCTGCGGACGATGTCCTTATAGGTTTCGGCCGCGGGGGAAGAGGCGGCATATCCGTCGACGCACGTTGCGAGGAGCTGGGCGATCTCTTCTGCCAAGGCCGCTTGGCCGAATGACTCCATCCTGGCCCAGAGGTCGCTCAATTCTTCGCTCTTTTTCACGCCCTTGCCTTTGCAGATCTGTTCGCGGGCGCGGTCGATCGTCCGGACAATGTCGAACTCCGCATCCCGACTGCTCACGGTTTTTCCGTTAGAACGGACGTAGACTTGAGGCGCAGCGCCAGCGGCGACCGCTTTCCTTTTCCGTCGTCCCTCGTTCCTGGGAAGACGGCCTGTCGCATCGACGCCCTTGAGGATGCGTGATGCCGTGATATACGCCTCGACCGTGATATCGAACTCCTCCAGCGCGGCATCCACCTCCTTCCTCGCCACGCCGAAACGGCTCCGCAAGGCATCCCGGCTCTCCGGAATATGCTCGCCTTCGTAATATTTTGCCCAGGCGCGCAGAAGCCCGACACCCATTCCATCCTGCTGCTGCAAGAAGCGGTCTCTGTACTTTTGGTAGACATCGATATGCCTTTCGCGCAGCGCCGCGACGAGCAACGTCAGGTGCGGGCCGGCGAGGGGGCGCCTATGGGTGACCCAGCGGGTGACTTGGGGCTCCTTGACGCCGCAGGCCTGCGCCATCTCCTGATGAGAAAAGCCCAAGACATACATGAGGAGGCTCAGCGTCTCGCCGGTCGTCTTCATACTCTGGGCGGCCTCAAGCACCGACGGACCCATGACGATCCAGACCGGCTCCAGATCTGTGCGATCAGCCAGGGCAAGCAGATGTTTGAGGTGCATGCCGCGCCTGTTTTTTTGTTTTGGCTCTCTCAGGTCGATCTTGGTCCAGAAAGAGAGAGTCCCGCATGACAGATGGAACAAGGCCGCCACGCGGCGCTGGGAGAGTCCCCGTCCTTCGAGCGAGAGAGAGACCCTGCCCCCCATGTCCCACCAAGGGGTCGCGAGCAACTTCTCTTTCAATGTCTCCTCGCGCCGCTCTTTTTTCTCCAAGAATGAACGTTGCACGCCGTACATGCGCGCCAAGTAATACAGCTTGTGCGGGCCGGGCTTGCGGGCGTTACGCTCCCACTCGTTCCAAGTGCCCAAGGTGACACTCCCGGCGCCCATCGCCGCGAGATCGGCGATAGACTCGTCAACGTCCTTTTCCTTTGCGTAACGCAGGATCTTGATCCTCCCTCCTAGATCGTCTGTCTCGGCCGCCTCGCAGGCTTCGCCGCGGGACATCCCCTTGAAGAGAAGGACGATGCCCGCCTGATAATAATCCGAGTACTTCTTCAGGCTCGAGGCCCTGATCTCCGTGACGATCTCTTCCAGCCTGGAGAGATACTTGTAGCTTACCCCCACAAATCGTTGCATGTCCCTGGCGCCCATGTTAGAGACGTGGCGCAGGATCTCGACGCGCCTGTTGGCGGTGGGGGCGGCCCTGAGCATCGGATCGATCCTCTCCAGGACAGCCTGCGGATTCTCCAGCCAGATGCGATAGATGCGGTAACCGGCGGCCCTTCTCTTCTCTTTTTGTTTTGCGGTGATGACGACCTTCTCCAGGCGAGACAATTCCTGCAACTTTACGGGCCCTTTGGCCCACTTGGCGTTCTTCTGCAACATCTCCTGGATGCTGGCCTTCACAAAAGAGGAACGCCGTGAGCGGGAGGCCTGCGGGAACGTCATGAGGTGGGCCGTCTCAAGAAGGGTACGGATAAACTTTTGGTGGGCGTCTTTGCGAGTGAAAGAGGCGGGATCGGGGCAAGGGGCGACCGGAGCATGCTCCTCATCAGAAAAGCCCCAGACCACATCCCCGGCACGGATCTCGACAGAATCCCGGATCCTCTCCAAGCTCTCCCTCACGCCGGGCTCGCGGCGGTGTTGCGCGCGGATCGCCTCGTTGGCGGCAAGGATGAAGTACCGGCGCCTATTCCTCAAGCGCAGAGCGTCCGGTGTCATCTTCGCGCCGACCTGAACGCTCTCGGCGGCCGCCGGCGAGGAGGCGCCGGAGGCGGACCCGTCTGCGGTGGGGGCGGCGCCGTCTTCTCCAGGGACTCTCCTGGAAGAGATGTCCGAAGCGATCTTCTTCTTATCGGCGACAGCTAAGATGGTAAAAAAGATGAAGGCGGCGGCATTAACATAAGCGATCTGCATAGCCACGTTATCCTGCAAGACGCCATAGGTGATGATGTGAACAAGGATCCAGACGACCCAGGACGTCAACGTGCCGTCATAGACCTGTCTCTTCCACTTGGCGCCAAAAGGCCTGTAGGCCGGGATACGGCGCACAGATCTATCGAAAGCGTTCTGCAATGTATAGAAGAAGGGATAAAAGATAAAGGGAGACCAGGTGAACAGGTCGATGGCTATCTTCATCGCCGGGTAAGGGAACCGGCCGGGTACGAAGGCCTTCAGGAAGCCGAGGAAACCTGGGACCACAGCTCCTATGACGGCAAAGGTGACGACCCTGTGGGACAGGCGGACCGGCAG
>CAZDLS010000079.1:0-7843 GCA_964506425.1 uncultured Planctomycetia bacterium
AAAGGCTGGCGCTACTATACGCAAGAAGACCTCATCAAGATAAAGGCCCTTTATCCCGACGCCCCAAAACCGCGGCCTTCCGGCCGCGGCCGGGGTCGGTCGGGATTCCGCCCCGAAGGGGCAGCAGGAAACGGAACCCCGGACTCAGGCCCGGGTGGGCTCCATTCGCCGGAACTCCGGCGCCCTTGACATGGTCATCGCCATCACCAATCAGAAAGGCGGCGTGGGCAAGACCACCACCGCCATCAACCTCTCCGCCTCCCTGGCCCTGCTCGACTACCGGGTCCTGGTCGTCGACATGGACCCTCAGGGCAACTCTTCCGACGGCCTGGGCATCAACACCAACAAGCTCGATAACACCGTTTACGACGCGCTCGTCAACGAGACCCCGCTCTCGGACATCATCATCCCTCTCCAGACGAAAAACCTCTTCGTCGCGCCGACGAACATCACCCTCTCGGGCGCCGAAACGGAATTGGCCTCCGACATCTCGCGGCCCTTCAAACTGCGCAAGGCGATCAAGCCGGAGCTCGCCAAGTACGACTTCATCATCGTAGACTGCCCGCCCTCCCTGAGCATCCTGACCGTCAACGCCATCGTCGCCTCGACCGACCTCTTGGTGCCGATCGAACCCAACGGCTACGCCCTGAAGGGCATGAGCATGCTCATGAGCACGATCCTGAAGGTCCGCGAGGACCTCGAGCACTACGCGCGGTTTCTCGGGGTCGTCGTCAACATGTTCGACCAGACGCTGCCGCTGCACGTCTCGATCCTCGAGGCGATCCGGGAGTATTTCACCCCGCGCAAGGTCTTCAGGACGACGATCCCGCGCAGCCCGCGCATCCCGGAGGCCGAGATCCACGGCCAGCCCGTCCACCAATACGCACCCGAGGACATCGGCGCCCGGCAATTCAGCGCCTTGGCCCAGGAACTCATAGAAAAGACCCATGACCGAAAATCCTAACCCCTCTCCCGAACACCTGGACGATGTCGTCAGGGCCAAGATGAAAGGCCTGGGGCTCGACGCCCTCTTCCATCAAGTCGACAAAAAGCGCAAAGACGACGACCCCTTCCCGCGGCGGCGCCCTGACCCCGAAGACAGACGCCTTTATACGCGGCTCAAGCACGGCACGGGGCTGCCGGGCCTATCCGCCTCAGCGTCCCTGAAAGAATGGCTGCGGCCGCGGCGGATCCCTCACGTCATCATCGACGCGGGCATGACGACGCTGACGATCGGCATCACGGTGCGCGAGCGCGACAAGACCCTCGTCACGCAGGCCCTGCGCATCGCCCTGCCCGCCCACGTGGCCCACGTGCCGGACAAGCAACGGCGCTTCATCGTGGAGTCGCTGCGCCAGCGCCTGCCGGCGGAGCTGCTGGGCACGGCGCACGTCACAACGCTCATGCCGCGGGCAAGCGCCATCCTGAAGTTCATCAGCGTCCCCACCGTCAAGGATGACGAGATCAAGAAGATGCTGGCGTTCGAGATCGAACACCACCTGTCTCTGGCCCCGGCGGATGCCGAGGTGGACCACGCGCTCCTGCAAAAAGAAACCCAACAGACACATTTGGTGGTCGCGGCCGTCAAGAAAGACGATATCCGCCGCCACCTCAACCTGCTCGCCGAGGCCGGCATCGACCCGGACCGTGTTGAGTTGAGCGCCTGCGCCCTGTACAACGCCGCGCGCGCGCAGACCGACAAGGAAGACCTCGTGCTCCAGGTCCACATCGGGGCGGCGCACACCGATATCAACATCTGCCGGGCCGGGGTGTGGCGCGTGAGCCGCGGCATCGCCTGGGGCTCCGCCCACCTGACCCGGCGGCTGGCCGAACGGCTCAACGTCTCTTTGGACGACGCCGAAAAGATCAAGCGCGATAACGGCATCTTGCTCGTCAAAAAACAGGACGCGGCCACCGACCTCCTGATATCCGACGAGGCCCGGGCGTGGGCCGACGTCCTCATCAACGAGATGCGCTGGACGCTGCAGAATTTCCAGTTGGAAAAAGGCCTGGAGAACGTCCATCAGGTGGTCTTGAGCGGCGGCGGCGCCCGATTGCTCCACCTCAACGAATATCTGAAAGAAACGCTCAAGAGCCGCATCGTCTTCATCAAACCGCCGACCGGCCTCTCCTGGCAGCCGGGCCTGGACGTCGAGGAAGAAGAAAAAGCGTCCTACGCCCTCTGCTGGGGCGCGGACGCCTCTGGTCCGGCGCCTCGGGCGGCCGGGGCCGGCGACGCGCGGCCCGCGATCCGGCTTAATCTCCTCCCGGAACTGCAGAAAAAGGAAAGCGCCAAGAAGAACACGGCGCGACGGCGCGCGCGGCGCGTCCTTGCCTCGGTGCTTCTTGCCGGCGCCGGAATAGGCAGCCTCCTCTTTCTCTGGCAATTGCAGTCCCTGCGGCTCCGGGACCTGAAAAAACAGCTCGAGGACACCCGGGCGGCCGCGGCGACCGTCGACGACCTCAAGGACCGCCTGCGCGCCACCGAAGAGTACCTCGCCGGCCAGCATACTTCCCTGGATGTCCTGCGGGAGATCAGTCTCCTGACCCCCGCCGATATCACGCTCGACCAGTTTTTCTTCGAAAAAGGCCGCTCGGTCACGCTGGCGGGGCGCGCCCTTTCGCACGCGGCGGCCGTCGACTTTGCCGGCGCCCTGAACGATTCACGGCTGTTCAGCGACGCCAAGCTGCGTTATGCCACGCAGACACAGCGCCTCGCCGACGGCACGCAGGAAGTCCAGTTTGAGATCGTTTGCACATTGAACCCTTCACCCAAACCGCTATGAGACTCACGCCGCGCGAAATACGCCTGGCCTTGATCACCCTCGCGCTGGCCGCCGGCGCGGCCGTCTTCAGCGCCTTCGTGCAACCGGCGTGGCGTCACTGGCAGGAGAACGAGACGCGCATCCAGAAGACGACCGTTGAGATACAACGGGCCAGGAGCCTGATCGAAGAACAGGAAAAACTCACGGAACGCCTCCAGGCGCTCAACCGCAACCTCCTGACACGCATCCCTCCGGCACGCAAGGAGAGCGCGTTCCTGTCGGAGATCGACAAGGTCGCCCAACAGGCCAATGTCCACATCCTGCGCCTCAACCCGCGCAGGACCCGCGATTACGGACCGTTCACCGAACTTTCGGTCGAGCTCGATGCCGAGGCCAACCTCGGCAATCTGGTCCGCTTCCTCTATGACATCCGCGAGTCGTCGGTCCTTCTGGTCGTCGAGGAGATACGCCTGCAGCCCAAGGCCGACCGCTCGGCGCTCTTAAAAAGCTCTTTGGTCATCTCTTCCCTTTTTACCAAGGAATAGGCGATGATGAGACCTCTGCGAAGATCGAGAAGCACTGACCCGGCGGCCGTCCTCTTTGCGCTCCTTTTGGGCGCGGGGTCCACGGCTGTCGTGTGCCCCCACGCCTGGAGCCAAGAAGAACCAGCCCAGCCGGCAGCCGCCAAGGCCCCCTTGACCGCCAAGGCCCCCTTGACCGCCAAGGCGCCCTTGGCCACGAAGGCCCCCTTGACCTATTACCGGGTCATCGAAGAGCGCAATGTCTTTCGCACGCAAAGTGAACCCGTTCTTCCCCCCTCGGCCGCTTCGCCGGTCGAGGCGGCCTTGACGGCCCTGGAAGGACAACGCCGGCCTGCCGGGGACTTCATCGTCACGGGCATCATGAAGATCGGCGGCCGCTTCAAGGCGATCATCGAAAAACAGGACGGCTCCCGAAGCAGCTATATCCGGGACGGCGACGTCGTGGACGATTACACCGTCGCCGCCATCGACGAAACCGGCGTTCGGCTGGAGCGGGGCAACGACATCCTCACCTTAAACCTCCATGTCAAAGAAAAGGCGGCGCCCGCGTCCCTGCCTCCGGCAGAAGCCGCCCCTTCAGAAAAAAAGGAAGACGAGACCGCGCGCAGGCCTGCGCTTGCGCCGACGGTCCTGATACAGAAGATCCGCATGGGTCAAGGAGGGTCACCATGATGAAGATGATCGCGCGCGGCCTTGCAGGGGTCCTGCTCTTGGGCCTGTCGGGCACCTTGTGCGCCCAAGACCTGGCGCAACAGAGAGCGGCACCGGCGCTCGCAGTTGATGCGGGGATGCCGATGGTGTCCGTTGACGCAGGACCCGTTGCGGCGGGAGAAAACGACCTTGTCTCGATCAACTTTCAGGACGCGGACATCACCCAGGTGGTCAAGGTCCTGGGAGACCTGACCGGCACCGTCATCCTCCCGCCCGATGAACTCAAGGGCAAGATAACGGTGGTGAGCCTGGAGAAGGTGCGCCCCGAGACCGTGGTCAGCGTCCTGGAGAGCGCCCTGATGATGCGGGGCTACACCGTCGTCAGGACCGACACGTCGCTCAAGATCGTGCCGTTGCCTGAAACAAAACAGACGAACGTCTCGGTCCACGTGGGCACTGCCTCGCGGGACATCCTCGATCAGGACGTGGTCATCACCCAGGTGATGCCCCTCAAATACTCCTCGGCCATCAAGATCAAGAACGACCTGCAGACCCTCATCGGCCGCCACGGCAACATCCTGGCCAACGAACGCACCAACACCCTCGTCGTGACGGACACGGCCGCCAACATTAGGCGCCTGGCCACCATCATCGAACACATGGAACGCCGCCTGCCCCCCACCATGCAGGTGCGCACCTTTATCCTGAATTATGCCGATGGGACCAGGATCGCCGAGATCCTGACCAGCCTCTCGAAAAAAGAGGAAGGGTCTCAGCCTCCGGCCGTGTCCGAGGAGATACAGGACGCCGCTGCCGATCTCGAGATGTACGGCGAGATCCAGGCGTACGTCGAGACCGAGACCAACGCCGTGATCGTGGCGACCGCGCCCGTGAACTTCCCGGCCATCGAAAAACTCATCAAAAAGCTCGACGTCTTCCCCTTGCAGGCCATGATCGAGGCCATCATCGTGGACGTGACGCTCGATGATACGTTGACCATGGGCGCGGAGATCGCCTCCGCCGAAGCCCCCACCTCCACGACCGAAGGCATCCGCATCCACGGCAAGACCGACGACAAGTACGCCTTCGCGCACTCACTCCTGGGCCTGGCCACCGATGCCTCCACCAAGGGCTTCACCTACCGCCTCCTGAACGAAAAGGAGACCTTCAACATCCTGGGTTTCATCCTGAATACACATGAGAAGAGCAAGGTCCTCTCCACCCCAAAAGTCCTGGCCTCCAACAACCAGGAGTCGCAGATCACGGTCGGCCAGGAGATCCCCATCATCGAGTCTTCCGTGACGGACGTCGTCAACAACATCACCACCGTCAACTTCAAGTACGAAGACGTGGGCCTGCAGCTCAAGGTCACCCCGCGCATCAGCCGCGACAACTACGTGAACATGAAGATCCACGCGGAGTTCAAGGACCTGAGCCCCAAGACGCTCTTTGACGCCAGCATCATCAACAAGCGCGAGGCCGACGCCACGGTCATCGTGCCCGACGGCTATACGGTCGTCCTGGGCGGCCTCATGCGCGACAACGACGCCGTCGTCGAAGACAAGGTGCCGCTGTTGGGCGACATCCCCCTCTTAGGGCACTTCTTCAAGAAGACGCGCGACACGACGGTCAAATCCGAGCTCATTATCTTTTTGACCCCGCGCGTCATCCGCAATAAGTTCGACCTGGAGCGGATCACGACCGCCAGCCGCCAACGCATCGAGATCCTCAACCAGGCCAGGACGAAAAAAGAGATCCAAGAGGCCATCCAGACCTACGCCGAGGAGATCCAGAAGAACGCCGTCTCGTCGGTGACAGACCTCAACGCAACGTCGCCGGCCGCGGCAACGACGACATCGTCGACCTACCGCCGGCGCCGCTCGACGCGCCGCCGCCGCTGACCGCCTTGCGTCCTGTCCCGGGCCTGCACGCGGATCTCGGTGCTCGTCGGCTTGGAGCCGCGGAAAAGGGACCGGGGCAGGACAAAACGTTCCGGAAATAACCGTTGACGTGGGATTTGAAACGCTTTAGGATGGGGTTATGAAAAAGGCAAGACCTGCGAAGAAGAAAACCTACCAAAGACCGCGGATCGTTTCACGCGAGATCTACGAGGTCAACGCACTGGGCTGTAGCAAGTGCCCCAGCGCCTCGACCATATCCTATGGCATCTCCTGCGTCCGCGGAACCAAACAGTTCTCGTAACTCCCTGCCCACTCTCATTGACTGCGCCAGGCGCGCACCTTCCCGTCCAGGAATCCTGCGTAGAGCATCCCGTCCGCGACGGTAGGCGACGATAACGCGCCGGCCTCGTAGGGAGCGCTCCATACGAGACGGCCTGTCACCGCCTCAAAGGCGCACAGCCGGCCGGCAGCCGTCACCACGTACACCATGTCCTCGGTCAGCGCCGGCGAAGAAGCAAAGCCCAGCCGCGTTGCCGCATCGAGTTCGGCCTTCCACTTCAGGGTACCGCTCGTCCCATCAACGCAATAGAGGTGCTGTTGCGCGTAGCCGGAGACGAAATACACGCTGCCTGCCCCGACGGCGGCGCTGGAGACGTATGTCGGCCCCGGCTCGCTGTCCGGGACCTTGAAGGTCCACAGCACGGCCCCTGTCGTCAACCGGACGGCATACAAAGACCAGTCAAAGTTGCTGCCGGCGATGAACGCCGCCTGCTCCCCGAGAGCAGGTGAAGCAAAATAGATGTCGCCCTTGGACTTATGCGTCCAGCGGACCGCCCCCGTGTCCTTATTAAGACAATACAACTGGCCGTTATTACACCCTACATAGATATAGCGGCCCGAGATGGCCGGCGAGGAGTAGACCATCTGGCCGAATTCCGCCTCCCATGCCTTGGCCCCGGTCTCGGCATCGAGGGCGTAAAAGGCCTTCTGAGGAAAGCCCGCGCCGAAGTAGACGCGGCCTGCGTGCACCAAAGGAGAAGAGCAGTCCGTGCCGCCTGTGGCGAACTTCCAGATCACCTGCCCTGTGGCGGCGTTTAGGCAATAAAGGTGGCCGTCGCGCGAGGCGACGTAGACCGCCTCTCCGGAAACGGCCGGGGAAGAATCGACCCATCCTCCGGTCTCATAAGACCACTGCCGGGTCCCCGTGACGGCGTCCAGACAATAGACGTTGTTGTCGCGGGAGCCGAAAAAGACGCGGCCGCCGGCCACCGCCGGCGAAGAAACGACAGAACCCTGCGCCTCAAACTCCCAGACCACCTGTAAGGGCGGCTGGACAAGCTCGGGACTCGCCCCCGTGCGCCGCTCATCCCCGCGAAAGGCCGGCCACTCCGCAGCCAGGACCACCCCCGCCAAGGCGCTCGTTATCGCAAAAGCCAATAGGAGACGCTTCATCCGATACCCCCTCCATGCGGCCTTAGAGGCGCCGCTCAGTTCGCCGTCTTAAAGGAATACACGCGGCCCGAATCCGAACCCACCAGGACGTAGATATGGTCCGCGTCGACATACTGCAGGGAGACCCCGCTCTTGATCGGCGCGCCCGTGTCATACGGCCAGCCGTCGACGATATCGCCCGTCGCCGTGTCCACGGCATAGAACTTCCCGTCGTCCGCGCCAAAGTAGACGATCCCGTTGGCCACGTACGGCCAGGAGTCGATGCCGGCGCCGATGTCCACCGGGAAATTCTCTTTCGCCGTCCCGTCCGCGAGGTTGTAGGCGTAGAGCTTGCCGTCCGCGCAGCCGAAGTACACCGCGATCGTCTCGGTGTCCACCCACGGCGCCGAGTTGATGGCGCCGCCTACCTCCTTCGGGTTCTCGGCCCAGCCCGTCTCCGCGGAGCTCGTACCCATTTCATCGGCGGTGTGGTTGGCCGCATCGAAGCGGCTGTTTTGACGGCATCCTTTTCTATTTCAGCCGAACTGAACTT
>CAZDLS010000080.1:0-7839 GCA_964506425.1 uncultured Planctomycetia bacterium
CATAATCGGTGGCCATGAAGATGGCGCCCAGGAGCAGCCCGCCGCTCAAGACCTGGAAGACAAAATCCCCCTTAAAAAATCCGCCGGGCGCGCCAAAGGCCCAGCCGAAGCCGGCGGCCGTGAGGATAAACGTGACCGGGATGTGCCAACTGATGATGCGCCGGACCAGAAGATACAAACCTCCCAGGATGAGCGCCAAGGCGCACACCTCGCCCAGGCAGCCGCTGCGAAAACCCAGCAAGAGATCCATAGTGCTCAGGCCCGAGTCCGCGAGGCTTGCGATCTTGCCTTCCTTCAAAAGGACCAGGGGCGTGGCCTGCGTCACGGCGTCGACGGCAAAGGGCCTCGTGAACGTCGTCATGTGCTGCGGCCAGGCCGCCATCAAAAAGGCGCGGCCGGCCAAGGCCGGGTTGAAGATATTGCGGCCCAGGCCGCCAAAGGCCTGCTTGCCGATGGCGATCGCGAAGACAGCGCCGACCACGGGCAGCCACAACGGCGCGTGCGCCGGCAGATTAAAGGCCAAAAGCAGCCCTGTCATGAACGCGCTGCCGTCGGAGATCGTGACCCGCTGTCCCCGGCCGCGCTGGATCAGGGCCTCGGTGACGAGCGCCGAGAGGACCGCGGCGAGCATCACCCATAACGCGCATCCCTTAAAAATAAAGACGCTCATGAGGGCGACCGGCACCAGCGCGACGTTCACGGTCGCCATGATCCGGCTGACAGAATCGTCCTTCTTGTGAAAGTGCGGCGCGGCTGAAACGTGATACTTATCGGCCATCCTTCACCTGTCTTAACACCTCTGCGCTGCGCTTTTGAACGGACCCGATCACGGCGGCCGAGGAGACCGTGGCGCCGGTTATCGCGTCAACGGTCTCGTTGAGCGTGGTGGCGTGGCGGCCGTCAAAACGCTCCTGGAACCACGGCCGCGGCTGGGAGAGGACCCGGACCTTGCGCAGGACGACGTCCCAGAGGGTCTCTTTCTGGATCACCTCGGCGATGCGCGTGCCCAGGCCCGGGGTCTCGTTCTGGGAAAGGACCTTGATGCGCACGATCGTGCCCTCAGGGGTCACCCCCGCCATGGTCACGATGTCGCTCGAATACCCGCGCTCAACGGCCTTGAAGGCATACCCCAACAGGCGGCCGCCTTGGTCGAGCGCCTTGTGATAAAGGACCTCCTCGCCCTCCCGGACCGGCTCAAATGCCGCGGCCCCAGGAAAGACGTCCTTGAGACTTTCCTGTTCTTCGGCCAGACGCTGGGCCGCGATCCGGGGTTCTGTGGCGCGATGGACGACGCTCAACAATCCCGCCGCCGCCAGACAGATCACCGCCAGGATAACGGCATAACGCAGATACTCACTTTTTGCCACTTTTGATCCTCGCCTTTGCCGTCTTGATCGCCTGCACGATGTTGCGCCGGCCCGGGCACGCCCACGCGCACAGGCCGCACTCGATACAATCCATGATGCCGTACTCCTCGGCCAGGCCCAGCTTGTTCTTCTCGATGGCCTGCGCGATCAGGCTCGGGTTCAGCCCCACCGGACAGCTCTGGAGGCACTCCCCGCAGCGGATGCAGACATCCTCCTGTTGTTCCTCGACCGCGGCCTCGTCGAAGAAGAGGACGCCGCTCGTCGCCTTGATGACGGGCCCGTCCATGGTGTACTGGGCCACACCCATCATCGGGCCGCCCATGACGATCTTCTTGGGGTCTTTCACCAGCGGACCGCACAGCGCGGCCAGGTCCCGGATGCGCGTGCCCAGACGCACGAGGAGGTTCTTGGGACGGGCCACGCACGGCCCCGCCACCGTCACCACGCGCTCGTAAAGGGGCTTGCCGGAATAGACGGCCTCGGTGATCGCATAGACCGTGCCCGCGTTGTGTACCACGACACCGATATCAAAAGGGAGCTTGCCCGACGGGACTTCGCGCTTCAAACACGATGCGATGACCTGCTTCTCCCCGCCCTGCGGATAGGCGGTCTTCAGGACCACGACCTTCCAGTTGAAGGCCGCGGCGCGCTCACGAAAGAGCCGGATCGCCTCGGGCTTGTTGTCTTCGATGGCTATGACGCACTCTTTGGGGTCGAGGATCTTCAGGACGAGCCTCATCCCCCTGACGATCTCATCGGTCTTCTCCACCATCAGCCGGTGGTCCGTCGTCAGATACGGCTCGCACTCGGCGCCGTTCAGGATGAAGTATTCGATGGGGCCGGGAGGATGGAGCTTGATGTGGGTCGGGAAGGCCGCCCCGCCCAGGCCCACGATGCCCGCCTCGAAGATGATGCGGCGCAGGTCGTCGGGGCTCAACGCGTCCACCGCCTCCGGGGAACGCTCCCGCATCTCGTCGCACGCCGCGTCCTGGCCGTCGCCTTCGATGACCACGGCGCGGCAGGTGCCCGACAAGGGGTGCGCCTGCGTCGCGACGGCCGAGACCCTCCCGGAAATGGAGGCGTGGACCGGCGCAAAGACGCCCTTGTCAGACGTGGCCAGGCACTGGCCGCGCTTGACGGTATCGCCGACCTTCACCTTGAGGATATCCAGCGGCTTACCCAAGTGCTGCAGCAAGGGGATGACGACCGACGCCGGCAAAGGCGCGGTCTCGATCGTCTTGTTCTCGGTCTCGTGTTTATGTTCCTCGAGTCTGATCATATTTCAAGAAGAACCCGATCGCCCCCATGGCCATCAAGAGGAAGCTGACCAGCATGAGGATCGTCTCCGCCCCGACGCGGTCGGCCAGGGGGGCTGCGATGAACATGCTCAGGAGAAACCCAAAGTGCACGATGATCTCGAGGGAGCTGAACAGGCGCCCCCGCATGGAGCTGTCGGTCAGCTGATGGACGAGGGTCTGGGAGATGACCGTGATCGGAGAGATGGCCAGCCCCAAGATAGATGCCAACGCGATGGCGAGCATTAAGTTAGGGTATTTCTCCACCGCCGAGACGAAACCAAATAATACCACCCCGACCATGGAAATACAAACAAAGATCGTCTTGAAGCTGTGCTTCTGGTGGCCCAGGCGGCCGTACGCGAGCGCCCCGAGGAAGAGCCCCAACCCCAGACCCACCACCAGGAGCCCGATCTCGCGGGTCGCCGAGCCGAAGACCTGCTGGATAAAAACGATCGCCACCACGTAGACCGCGCCCAGGGCCGCCCAAAGGAGGAAGAGGATACCGAAGCAGGAGCGTAGCTGCGGCTGGTTGCGCAAAAAGACAACCGCTTCCTTGATCTCCTGCAAGACCGACTTGCGCACGGCGGCCATGATCTCCCTGCCGACCTCGATGATCTCCTCCTTTTTGGGCGCCTGCCTGACCTTGGCGCTGACAAAAAAGATCATCAGCCCCGCGACGAAGAACGTGGAGGCGTCGATGAAGAAGCCGCCCCGCGCGCCCACCAGGCTCACGAGGATGCCGCCCAGGCCGAACCCCATCATCGCGGCCACCATCCCCGTCGTGTTCACGAGGGAATTGGCCAGAAGCAGATCGTCGGTCTTGACGATGTCCGGGATGATCGCCATCTTCGCCGGCACGTAAAAACGGCTGACGCAGAAGACGAGAAAGACGACCGCGTACACGGGCCAGAGCACGTCCCATTTGATGAAATAGAACGCGATGGAGACGACGAGCAGACACCGCAAAAAGTCGGAGACCACCATGGTACGCCGCCGGTCCCAGCGGTCCACGTACACGCCGGCCATCGGCCCGATCAGAAAGACAGGCATGATGGTAAAGGCCATGAGCTTGGCGATCTGGGTGGTCGAACCCGGGGCGAACCGGTAGATGAGGGCCAGAAGCGCCATCTGATTCAGGCGGTCGCCGAACTGTGAGATGATCTGGGAGAGCCAGAGGAGGGAAAAGTCGCGGTTCCGGACGATATGGCGAAATCGGGCCATGGAGCACCGCAAAGTACTATTTAGTGTACCAAAGAAATAAGCCGATGGGGGGACTCGAACCCTCGACCCGCGCTTTACGAAAGCGCTGCTCTACCAACTGAGCTACATCGGCATATCATTCGGATTACGGGGTCTAATTGTAACAAAACCCCCCACCTCCTGCAAGAAGTTTTATCGACCCCTACCCCCTTTCCCGGCCGGTCTCTTGGACAGACGCGAAAGGCCAAGCGCCAAGAGGACATAGATCGCGACCAGCCCCCAGCCCCCGGGCAAAGAGAGGCGGACCTGGGCCAAGGGCCAGCCGGCTATCCAGGAGCTCCACGCGACCTGGGCCTTGAGGAAGAAGGCGCACGCCGCCGCCGGCGGCGCGGCCAACCTGGAAGAGAACAGGCCCAGGCCAACGGCCAGGGAACCGCTGCCGATGATCCCCATGGCCAGCGGCGCGGCGACGATGTTGGCCACGACGCCATACAGGGAGATGACCCCAAAGGTCGCAGAGATGAGTGGCGCGGTGCCGGTCCAGGCGCTCAGTGACACCGCCGCCCAGCTCAACGGAGGACGCAGGACTGCAAAGGCCGGGTGCGACGGCCGCCACCTCTTCTGGAGCCAGGGCGAGGGGTCCAGCCGCGGAAAGAGCCAGACGATGGAGACCACGCTCATGAAGGAGAGCTGAAAGCTGATGGAAAACAACGCGGCTGGATCCCATAGGAGGATCGCGAAGGCGGCCAGGCACAGGACGTGCCAGAAGAGCGGGTGACGCTCCCTTATAAAGGTATACAAGAGGACAACGGTCATGACGGTCGCGCGTACGACAGAGACCGCGGCGCCTGTCAGGAGGCAGTAACCGATGACCGCAACCATGCTCAAGACCAGCCGCGGCCGCGCCGGGACCCTGAGGATCTTCAGAAAAAGAAAGACTATACCCGCCACAAACGCGGTGTGGAAGCCGCTGACGACCATGATGTGCCACGTCCCGGCGGCGATCATCGCCTTTTTGACGGACGCAGGCACGAGTTGCTTCTCGCCGAGCATCATCGCCCGCAGGAGCGACGCAGAGACGCCGTCGAAGTGGTCGCGGATGACCACAGCCAATCTTTGGCGCACGAGGATAGGGGAAAAGGACCCAAGACCCCTTGCCTCCTTTTTGATCTCGCCGCGCCTGCCGACGCTCAGCATCGAATAGATATTGCGCCGTGCCAACGCCTGGGCAAAGGGAGGACGCGGCCTGTAAAGCTTGCCGCGGATGACCAGCCGCTCGCCGAGCACATCCGGGGTCTTGTGGTGATCGCACACTCCCACATCGCCGGTGAGCGCCACGGCCCTGCCCTGCCTATCCCGCCCGCGCTCCACGCGCAGGATGTAACTGTTAAAGAGCCGGTTCTCTTTGGGTTGGGAGACCACCACGCCCTCCAGGCGCACCCACCGGCCCTTTGCCGGCGTCATGCGGCCGATATGGCGCGCGGGCAAGAGCGATGCCTCCTCGCACCTCAGGGCTCCGATGAAGAAGAACGCGGCCAGCAGGAGACAGGTGCTCGCGCCGGCCTTCCTGATAAAGACCAGCGCCAGCGCGAGCGACAAGAGCGACAGGACGGCCGCCGGCCATGCCGGCCCGTCGAGTCCGCCCTGCGCGGCGATGCCCAGGGAATACGCGAGCGCGACGCAGACCATCGGCGGCAGGTAGGGGCCGCGCCGGCGCGCGGAAAAGACACGCGTTATCATGTGCCAGGATCTTTCCGGAAAAGAGGCTTGAGGCAGGGGCGGTGCGGGAGGGCGCTACTTTTCCTGCTGGGCCGCGATGCGCAGGTGCTCTAAGCCCAGGCCGTTCAGGACGTCCAGCACCCCGACGAGGTTCTTGAAGGGCACCAGGCGGTCCACGCGCACGAAGACGGCCAGCCCCGGCTGCGCCCGCCTGCGCTCACGCAGTTGCGTCTCGAGGTCGCCGAGGGTCACGACGTCCGCCCCGAGGTACACGGGGCCCTCGCCGGAGAGGGTGATCTCGACGACATCAGACCTTTTTTTATCCGGCGCCATCACGTTCTTGGCCGTGGGCAGGTTCACCTTGATCTGCTTGGCCCGCGACGGATCGAAGGTATACAGGAGGCTGAAGGAGATAAAGAAGAAGATAAAGAGGTTCAAGACGATATCGGTCATGGCGATCGACTCCAGGCTGACCAGGTGCCGACGGGTCATGCCGATCTTCATAAGAGCCTCCCGCGCGCCAGCGCCTCCAGGAGCTGGCTGGAATAGTTGGAGAGCTCGTGCGCGTAATACTTGATGCGGCTGATGAAGTAGTTGTAGCAGATATAGAGCGGGATCGCGACCATCAGGCCCGCCGCCGTCGTGAGCATCGCCTGGTAGATCCCGCCGGCCAGGGCGCTGACCGTGATGTCGCTGCCGGCCTTCTCCCACGCCATGAAGGCGCCGATCAGGCCCGTGATCGTCCCCAGGAACCCCATCAGCGGCGCGATCCCGACGATGGCGGACAGACCCCCCAGCCGCTTCTCCAAGTCATGCACCGCGTGGTTGCCCATGCGCTCGAGCATCTTCTCGAGCTCCTCGCGCGGCAGGTCGCGGTTCTCGAGGGCTGCCACGAACATGGCCGGCAGCGGATGCGCCGCGTGCTTCTTGCACAGCGTGACCGCTTCATTGGCCTTCTGCAAAAGGACCTTGCCGCACACGGCCTTTGAGAACTGTTCCATGTCCAGGCGGCCGAACCGCCGCAGGGTGAAGAACCGCTCGAGACAGATCGCCAGCCCGAAGACCGACGCCGCGAGTATCGGCACGATCATCGGCCCCGCCTTAAACACATACGTCAGCATGATCCCCCCGTAATGTGGCAGCAAAAGTGAGACAAAGAGCCTGAGTCTTTGTCTCAAATTCGCGGTTCAAAAATGAGACAAAGAGCCTGGCTGTTTGTCTCAGTTTTTGTATCACAAGATGACAAGGTACTTCTTGAAGGTCTCGAGCTTCTTTTCGGAGACCCCCTTGATCGCCGTCAGTTCGCTTAGATCCGTGATACGGCCCTTGCCGGCCCGCAGGTCGAGGATGGCGTCCGCCGTCTTCTCCCCGATGCCGGGCACGGCGATGAGCTGGGTGCGCGTCGCGGCGTTCACGTCCACCGCGGCGGGCGCGGCCTCATCCGAGTACAGCTCGATGAGACACAGGTTGCACCCCCTCGACTTCTGGAACATCCTCAGCCCTATCCCCAGCGCGAAGACACACGCAGCGAAGATAAGGACCCGCCTCTCCTGCAATGTCAGATGTATCATGCGCTTTCCCGAACGACGTGCGTCCCCGGGGACTACACGACGAGACTGACCATCCTGCCGGGGATAACGAGGACTTTTTTGACCGGCTTGCCGCCGATCCACTCCTTGATCTTGGCGTCCTGGAGGGCGGCGGCGCGGATGGCGGCCTCATCGGCATCGGCCGCGACCTCGATGCGGCTGCGCAGCTTGCCGTTGATCTGGACCGGGTACGCGACCGTCTCCTCGGCCAGGGCCGACTCCTCGTAGGCCGGCCAGGCGGCCTTAAAGACGCTCTCCTTTTCGCCCAGCATCTGCCACGCCTCCTCGGCCAGATGCGGCACGAAGGGCGCCAGGAGCACGACGAGAGCGCGCACGGCCTCGCGGCACGGCGCCGACCTCAGCTCCCCGTCGGACAGCTTGTACATCTCGTTGACCATCTCCATGGCGGCTGAGATGGCCGTATTGAACTTAAAGCCGCCCTCCATGTCCTGGGTGACCTTCTTGACGGTCTGGTGGCGCTTCTTGACGACGCGGCGGATAGCGTCCGACTCTTGAGGGCCCGCGGCCCCGCCGGTCCCCGCCTTGACGAGGCGCAGGACACGGCTCAAAAAGCGCCAGGCGCCGTCCATGCCGCGGTCGTTCCAGTCCAGTTCCGCTTCGGGCGGCGCGGCAAAAAGGATGAAGAGACGCAGGGTATCCGCCCCG
>CAZDLS010000081.1:0-7839 GCA_964506425.1 uncultured Planctomycetia bacterium
CAGGTCTTGAGCGGCGGGCTGCTCCTGGGCGCCATCTTCATGGCCACCGATTATGTCACCTCGCCCATCACGAAGAAGGGCCAGCTCATCTTCGGGGTCGGCTGCGGCCTGTTGACCGGCGTCATCCGGCGTTGGGGCGGGTATCCCGAGGGCGTGTGTTACGCCATCCTCTTCATGAACGCGGCGGTGCCCTTGATCGACCGTTTCACGCAGCCGCGCCGGTATGGGGTGAAGGTGTCTGCCAGGAAGGCTCTATGAAGCGTCTGTGGCCCGAGTTCACCAAGGGCATCATCGCGGAGAACCCGATCTTTTTCATGGTCCTGGGGTTGTGCCCGGCCCTGGCCGTCTCTACGAGCGTGGCGAACGCCATCGGGATGGGCCTGGCCGCGACCTTCGTCCTGGTGTGTTCGAACACCATCATCGCGCTCGTGCGGCGGTGGATCCCCGACAAGATCCGCATCCCGTGCTTTATCGTCATCATCGCGACGTTCGTGACGGTCGTCGAGATGATCTTGAAGGCCTACGCGCCGGCGCTGGACCGGTCGCTCGGGATCTTCGTGCCGTTGATCGTCGTCAACTGCATCATTCTCGGCCGCGCCGAGGCCTTTGCTTCGAAGAACCCGGTCCCGGCGTCCATCGCCGACGGGCTGGGGATGGGCCTGGGCTTTTTGGCGGCGCTTGTCACGATCGCGTTTTTCAGGGAGACGCTCGGCAGCGGCAATCTGATGGGTTTAAGCCTCTCGCACCAGTTTGAGCCGGCGCGGGTCATGGCGCTGGCGCCGGGCGCTCTTCTCGTAGTGGGCCTTTTGATCGGAGGGTTACGGTGGGTCAGGTCGTTGCGATCATCCTAAGCAACATCCTTATCAGCAACTTCATCCTGTTCAGGTTCCTGGGACTGTGTCCCTTCCTGGGGGTCTCGAAGCAGACGAAGTCCGCCTTCAGCATGGGCCTGGCCGTCATCTTCGTCATGGTCTCCTCGGGCGCCATCACGTGGCTCGCGTACCGGTTCCTCCTGATACCCTTCCAGATCGAGTACATGCGCACGGTGGTCTTCATCCTCGTCATCGCGACGTCCGTGCAGTTCATCGAGATGGTGATCCTGAAGACGTCGCCCGCGCTCTACCGGGCCCTGGGTATTTATCTGCCTTTGATCACGACGAACTGCGCGGTCTTGGGCGTCACGGTCCTGAACGTGCAGGACTTCTTCAAGGCCGGCGCGCCGGTCGCCGGCAGCTTTCCCTTGGCGCTCCTTCAGGCGTCGAGCGCCGGCATCGGCTTCATGTTCGTGCTCCTTTTGATGTCCGGCATCCGCGAGCGCCTGGAGCTCGCCGAGGTGCCCGAGTCCCTCGAGGGTCTGCCGATCGCGTTCATCACGGCGTCCCTCATGGGCCTGGCCTTTATGGGCTTTTTGGGCCTCAAAGTATAACGAGATAAAAAATGAGACAAACAGCCAGGCTCTTTGTCTCATTTTTGAACCGCGAATTTGAGACAAAGAGCCTGGCTCATTGTCTCACATTGTCTCAAACCGCGAGGATAACCTGATGCAATCCATGCACAGCGTACTTATACCGATGGCGGCGTTGGGGGGTCTGGGCGTGTTGTTCGGGCTCAGCCTCGCGTATGCGGCGAAGAAGTTCCACGTGCCCGCGGACCCGCGGCTCGATCATATCTTGAAGAGCCTGCCCGGGGCGAACTGCGGGGCGTGCGGTAAGGCCGGCTGCATGGGTTTTGCACAGGCGCTCTTGCACGGCGAGCTGAACGTGGCCGCGTGCTCGGTGATGGCCCAGGAGAACAAGCAGGACCTTGCCACATACCTGGGCCTGAGCCTGGAGCACAAGGAGAAGAAGGTCGCGTGTCTCCACTGCAACGGCGGCAACAAGGCCAAGGACAAGTACCTTTACGACGGAATGAAGGACTGCCTGGCGGCGAGCCTGCTGTTGGGCGGGCCCAAGGAGTGCGCCTTCGGGTGCCTGACGTACGGCACGTGCGTGCGGGCGTGTCCTTTTGGCGCCATCGAGATGACCGGCGACGGGTATCCGCGCGTCATCGAAGAGAAGTGCACGGCGTGCGGGGTGTGCGTCAACGTCTGCCCCAAGAACCTCTACGTCCTCATCCCCGGCGAAAAGGCGGCGGCGCGGATCTATGTCGCCTGTTCGTCCCAGGATGCCGGCAAGACCGTCCTGAACGTCTGCGGGGTGGGGTGCATCGCCTGCCGCAAGTGCGAGAAGGCCTGCCCGCACGATGCGATCAAGGTCGTGGACAACCTCGCGCGCATCGATTATTCCAAGTGCACGGGATGTCTGGAGTGCGTCAAGGTCTGCCCGACTAGGGTCATTAAAGTGCGGGGGGAGGGGTCATGAAGAACTTAGCCGTTTTGGCATCAGGCCGCGGGACCAACCTGCAGGCTATCATCGATAACGTGAAGAAGGGGTCCATCAAGGCCCGCCTGGCCCTCGTGATCAGCGACCAGGAGAAGGCCTTTGCCCTGAAGAGGGCCCGGCGCGCCGGCATCCCGACGTTGTACGCCGACCCCAAAAGGTTCGCCGGCCGCAGCGCCTACGACGCGTACCTCGTCAAGGCCTTGAAGAAGGCGCGCGTGGACTACGTCATCCTGGCGGGCTTCATGCGCATCCTGAGTCCCGCCTTCATCCGCGCGTACAAGAATAGGATCCTCAACATCCACCCTGCGCTCCTGCCCGCCTTCAAAGGGGTAGAGGCCATCCCTCGGGCCTACCGTTACGGCGTTCGGGTGACCGGCGTGACGGTCCACTTTGTCGACGAGGAGATGGACCACGGTCCCATCATCCTCCAGGAGCCCGTGACGGTCTCGGCGAACGAGTCCGTCGCCGAGCTCGAGGCCCGGATCCACCGGGTCGAGCACCGGCTCTACGCGCAGGCTCTCCAAAAGCTGGTGGCCGGCCGCCTGCGCATCACGGGCCGCCGCGTCCTCTCCTAAGTGAGACAAACAGCCAGGCTCTTTGTCTCAAATTTGCGGTTCAAAAATGAGACAAAGAGCCTGGCTGTTTGTCTCACTGTTTGTCTCAATCGCGAATTTCCGGAAGGTCGATCTTGATCGCTTTGAGCGCGTCGGGCGTGAGCGTCGCCCGTTCGTCCGCAAAGCTGTCGAGGAGCTCGAGGGTCTGGAATTTGTCGTAGTAGTCGTACGCCTTGACGACCCGTGCCGCGACCATCTTCATCCATTCGATCGGCGGCCGCTCCTTGTCGTCCGGCAAGGCGTCATAGCGCTTTTTCACGAACTCGACGTTGACCTTGAGGATGCCGAATTTCTGCGACCAGGTCGTGGAGCGGATCTCGTAGCGCCCCGCCAGGGCCTCGTCGCGGGCGAAGTGGCTCTTGAGGCGGTGGATGATCTGCAGGCAGATGAATTCGTCGAAGGAGACGTCGTAGAAGTGCCGCGTGGCGCCCGTCGTGTCGCCCCGCCCCTCGGGGTTGATGCCCACGTCGCGGATGCTGCGCATGAAGTACTCTCCCCGGGAGAAGCGCTCGAGCGTCGCCTCCTTCAGGTCCGGCAGGTACTCCATCGCGATGAACTCCAGGCCCATGTAGGTGACGTCCGCGGCGACGAAGACGAGGAAGTCCAGGTGCGCGTCGGTGCTCAGGGCCACCCGGTGCACGACCGAGATCACCTTGCTGAAGCGCTCGAGGGCGGGCAGGTTCCAGGTCATGTTTTCTCCATCGATCAGGTCCTCCAGGGGCACGTAGACCCAGAGAGTCTTGCCGACGGTCGTGGCGGTGGCCTCGATACCGTGTTCTTCGCGGACGATCTCGGGGATACGTTGGGTGAGGGTGGCCGCCGGGTAGGTGGCGTCGCAGGCGCACAGCGTCACGGCGGCCGACAGGCCGCAGCAGAAGAGGAGGAAAAAGCGACGAGGGTCGTTAAGGCGTCGCAGGGGGCGCGGCGGGGTCGTTCTTGGTTTTTTTGAATTCCTTAAAGATCTCATCGATCTCGTCGAATTCGAGCTCTTCGCGCTCGAGGAGCTCGTTGGCGAAGCGGTCCAAGAGCGCCATCTCCGAGCGCAACAAGTTCTCCACCTCGGCCAGGCATGATTGGAAGATCTTCTGTGTCTCGATGTTGAGTTCCTGTTTGAGATGTTCGGAGATTTGCTCGGGCGGGATGATGGTGAAGTCGCCGAAGTGTTTGTCGTCCATCCCCAGGCGCCAGATCATCGTGTGGGCCATCTTCGTGGCGGTCTGGAAGTCCGCGGCCACGCCGTCCGAGGTGGTGTTGAATTTGATCTTTTCGGCGACGTATCCCGAGAGGGCGACCTTGATGTTGCCCAGGTAGCGTTCGCGGTTGGAGGTGAAGATCTCTTCGCGCGGCTGGTGGGCCACCATCCCCAGCGTCCCGCGCCGGCCGATGATGGAGGCCTTGAAGACGTCGTCCGTCGGGTGCAGGAGGTAGAGGACGATGAGGTGGCCGGCCTCGTGGTACGCGACGAGGCGTTTCTCTTCCTTGGTCATGTGCTTGCGGTGCTTGATGCCCAGCTCGATGCGTTCCAGCGCCTCGGAGAGGTCCTTGTGCTCGATAATCTCGCGCTTGTTGCGCAGGCAGATGATGGAGGCCTCCTTGACGATGTTCTCGATCTCGGCCGGCGTCTTGTAGACGGCCTGGCGGGCGAGCTTCCCGATGTCGATCTTGGGGTCGTATTTGACCTTGCCGAGGTAGAACTTGAAGATCTCCTCGCGTCCCTGCAGGGTCGGCCGGTCCACGTAGATCTTTCTGTCGAAGCGCCCCGGCCGCAGGAGCGCGGGATCCAGGACCTCCTCCGGCGAGTTGGTGGCGCTGATGATGACGACGTTCTCCTTTTCGTTCTGCAGGCCGTCCATCTCGACGAGGAGCTGGTTCAAGGTCGTGTTCGTCTCCTGGCCGCTCATGAAGCTGAAGGTGCGCGTGCGGCCGATGGCGTCGATCTCGTCGATGAAGACGATGGCCCCGCCGTGGGCGTAGGCCAGGCGCCGCGCCTGTTTGAAGAGCTTGCGTACGCGCCGGGCGCCGACGCCCACGAAGATCTCGGTGAACTCGCTGGCCGACAACGACAAGAAGGGCAGCCCCGCCTCGGTGGCGATGGCCTTGGCCAGGTACGTCTTGCCGCAGCCCGGCGGGCCGACCATGAGGAGCCCCTTGATGATCTTTCCTCCCACCCGGTCTATCGCCGTGTGGTCTTTAAGGAGATGGACGACCTCGAGGGCCTCTTCCTTGGCCTCCTCGATGCCCAGGACCTCGCTGAACTTGACGTTGACGTTGGAGCTCTTGACGGACTTTTTGTCGATCTGGCCGAAGCGGCCGAAGAGGAGGGTGACGTAGATGATCGCCGAGATCGCCGAGGCCAGGATCCACATCATGATCTGGATCGGCAGCTGGGCGAGCTGCATCTTGCGGTAGAAGGACTCCAGCCCCATGAAGCCGATGACCGAAAGGATGGTGAGGATCGTGACCGCGGCCACGACCGTCACCGCGATCCAGTGGTCCTTGAGGAACGCGAGGATCTTCTTGTCGAGGCGGTTGAACCGGTTCGGACGAAACATCGGATCAGGCATGGTATGTAGAAGATAGCATAAATAGGGGGGAGTGTCAAACCCTGCCGCGGCCGGGTGCCGCCTAAACCCCTTGACGCCCCCCGGGGTTTGTGATAATCTTGGGGCCTGTTTAAAAGGACTCATTTTATTGCTTAATGGGAGGCGATATGGCGGTCATCAAAGAGCTGAAGGCGCGGGAGGTGCTGGACTCAAGGGGGAATCCTACGGTCGAGGCGGATGTCGTCTTGGACAACGGCATCGTCGGCCGGGCGATCGTCCCGTCGGGCGCGTCCACCGGAGAGCACGAGGCGCTGGAACTGCGCGACGGCGACAAGGCGCGCTATATGGGTAAGGGCGTCTTAAAGGCCGTGGCCCACATCACGGGCCCCATCGCCCAGAAGGTCGTGGGCAAGGAGCCTGTCTTCATGGAGCTCGACAAGCTGATGCTCTCCATTGACGGCACCCCGAACAAGGCGACGCTGGGGGCCAACGCGATCCTGGCGGTCTCCATGGCCGCCGCCAAGGCCCAGGCGCAGGTCGAGCACAAGCCGTTATATAAGTATCTGGGCGGCAAGGCCGCGACGATCCTGCCCATCCCTATGATGAACATCCTGAACGGCGGCCTGCATGCCGACAACAACCTGGATTTTCAGGAGTTCATGATCGTGCCGATCGGCCTGCCGACCTTCAAGGAGGCGCTGCGGGCCGCGGCCGAGACCTTCCATCACCTCAAGTCCATCCTCAAGTCCAAGGAGCTCTCCACCTCCGTCGGGGACGAGGGCGGCTTTGCGCCGAACCTCAAGTCGAACGCCGAGGCGCTGAAGCTCATCCTGGACGCCATCGACGCGGCCGGCTATGAGCCCGGCAAGGACATCGCTTTGGCCCTGGACTCGGCCGCCAGTTCGTTCTATAAGGACGGCATGTACGTGATGGAGGGTAAGCCGACGAGCGCCGAGGACATGATCGCGGTGTATACGCAGCTCGTCGAAGAGTACCCCATCGTTTCCATCGAGGACGGCCTGGCCGAGGACGACTGGCAGGGCTGGAAGAAGCTCACCGAGGCGCTGGGCGCGAAGATCCAGCTCGTCGGCGACGACATCTTCGTCACCAACGTCACGCGCCTCCAGCGCGGCATCGACGAAAAGGTCGCCAACTCCATCCTGATCAAGGTGAACCAGATCGGCTCGATGAGCGAGACCCTGGACGCCATCGAGCTCGCCGGCGACAACGGCTACTCGGCGGTCATCTCGCACCGCAGCGGCGAGACCGAGGACACGACCATCGCGCACCTGGCGGTGGCCACGGGTGTGGGCCAGATCAAGACGGGCTCCTTGTCGCGTACGGACCGCGTGGCCAAGTACAATGAGCTCCTGCGCATCGAGGAGGGGCTGGGTCCGGCGGCCATCTACGCCGGCACCCTATGGCCGAAAGTTTTCGGAAGGACGTAACCTCTTTTTCGCAAATCAGTTGCGACAAAAGACTCAGGCCGTCGCAACCGAGTTGCGACGCGTCCACAGAAACATGTTGAAAAGCCTGCGGCTTTATATTATCATAGGAATACTTCTCTTGGTCTTCCTGCCCGGCTTTTCCAAGATCCAGGAGCTCCGGGGCCGCCTGCAGGAGGCGCAGGTGAAGCTTGAGGAGACGCGGCGCCAAAACGCCGAGCTCGAGGCGCGCATCGCCCGGCTCAAGAGCGACACGGACTCCATGGAGATGGTGGCGCGCGAGCGCCTGGGCGTGGTGAAGAAGGGCGAGACGCTCATCAAGATCATCCGCGAGGCCGGCAACGCGACCGCCGAACGGCCGGCGCTACCGTAGTTGACATCTCATTGTTCTTTGACAGATTGTTTTTCCCGATATCCTTCCCTAACAATCTGTCTGGAAAGCATATCGCGGGGTGGAGCAGCCTGGTAGCTCGCAAGGCTCGATGTCCCGCCGGAAAACGGCGGGACAATGGGTCCCTCAGCCGGCAACGGCTGATGGAAAACCTGTCAAATTCGGTGAAGCCCTCGGCGTAAGCCAAGGTAATACCGAGCCAAGCCCGCCACGGTTCGTGGCGGGAAGGTGTAGAGACTAGTTGGCAGGGATCCCTGAAAGGGGATCAAGGGATAGTCCAGACTACAAATCCCGGCATCGCGCCGGGAGCAGCGAAAGCTGCAGTAGTAAAGCATAACCTTGAGGTCGTCAGTTCAAATCTGACCCCCGCAACCATCAAAGTCTCTTGCATACTCCGACGAGAGACAACGAAATCCCCGACGGGAACAACCCGTCGGGGATTTTTCATGTGGCGACGTGTCAAAG
>CAZDLS010000082.1:0-6295 GCA_964506425.1 uncultured Planctomycetia bacterium
ATACTGTATTGATTATAAACGAACCGCCGCCGGAGTCAAGGGAATACCCCCTCCCGGCCCCCTGGCGGGCGGGACGAAAATGAGACAAAGAGCCTGGCTGTTTGTCTCATTTTTTGAGACAAACAGGTCTGACCTTTTGTCTCACTTTGGCCTCATTTCGAGAGGCTGCAGGAGAGGATGAAGGAGATGAAGACGATCGAGACCATGGACATGAGCTTGATCAAGATGTTGAGCGATGGTCCCGAGGTGTCCTTGCAGGGGTCGCCGACGGTATCGCCCACGACCGCGGCCTTGTGGGCGGCAGAGCCCTTGCCGCCGTGGTGGCCCTCTTCGATGTACTTCTTGGCGTTGTCCCAGGTGCCGCCGGCGTTCGCCATCATGATGGCGAGCACGAAGCCGCAGACCGTGGCGCCGATCAAGAGGCCCGCCTGGGCCTCCACGCCGACCAAGAGGCCGATGGCGATGGGCGAGCCGATCGCCACCATCGCCGGAAGGATCATCTCGCGCTGGGCGGCCTTGGTCGCGATGCCGACGCAGCCCGCGTAATCGGGCTTGGCCTTGCCCTCCATCAGGCCGACGATCTCCCGGAACTGGCGGCGCACCTCGACGACAATCAGGGAGGCCGCGCGGCCGACGGCCTGCATCGTCAAGGCGCAGAAGACGAAAGGCAGCATGCCGCCGATAAAGAGGCCCGCGATGACGCGCGGGTTCATCAAAGACAGGTCCAACGTCTTGCCGGCCAGGACGACCTGCTCGTTAAAGGCGGCGATCAGGGCCAGGGCCGTCAGGCCCGCCGAGCCGATGGCAAAGCCCTTGCCGGTCGCGGCCGTGGTGTTGCCCAAGGCATCCAGGGCATCGGTGCGCTTGCGCACCTCGGGTCCCAGGCCGGACATCTCGGCGTTGCCGCCGGCATTGTCCGCGATAGGGCCATAGGCGTCGGTCGCGAGCGTGATCCCCAGCGTCGAAAGCATCCCGACGGCCGAGATGGCGACACCGTAGAGCCCCAAGTTGGGATTGACCGCTCCGCCCGCCAAAAAGTAACTCGCCATGACCGCGCCGGTGACGACGACGATCGGCACGGCGGTCGACAGCATCCCCACGGACAGGCCGCCGATGATGACGGTCGCCGGGCCCGTGAGGGACGCCTCGGCGACGCGCCGCGTCGGGCCGTAGCCGCTCGAGGTATAGAACTCCGTGGAGACGCCCAGGAGGACACCCGCGATGAGGCCCGAGAGGACCGCCCAATAGACACCCATGTGCCCGGCGCCCAGCGTGAAGCGGACCAGCGGATACGCGGCCAATAAAATAAGGATGGCGCTGGAAAAGACCCCTTTGCGCAGGGCCCACAAGAGCGTGGCCTGCGAAGCGTCTTCCCTGCTCTTGACGAAGAATGTGCCGATGACCGAGGCCAGGACGCCGATCGCCGCCATCGCCATGGGCACGGTCACGCCGCCGACGCCCAGACCCGCCGCGACACCGAGCGCGCTCGTCGCAACGATGGAACCGACGTAAGACTCATAGAGGTCCGCGCCCATGCCCGCGACGTCACCGACGTTGTCGCCGACGTTATCCGCGATGACGGCGGGGTTGCGCGGGTCGTCCTCGGGGATGCCGGCCTCGACCTTGCCGACGAGGTCCGCGCCGACGTCCGCGGCCTTCGTGAAGATGCCGCCGCCGACCCTGGCAAAGAGCGCCTGGGAGCTGGCGCCCATGCCGAAGCAGAGCATCGTCGAGGTGATGACCGTGATCTTGTCCATGCCCGGCGGCAAGGAGTGGTTCCCGTACCACCAGTCCAGCCCGAAATACCAGATGCTCAGATCGAGCAGACCGAAACCGACGACCATCAACCCCATGACCGCGCCGCCGGAGAAGGCCACGCGCAGGCCGCTGTTGAGGCTCTTCTGGGCCGCGAAGGCCGTGCGGGCGCCCGAGTGGGTCGCCATCTTCATGCCCAGGAAACCGCACAGACCCGAGAAGAAACCGCCCGTCAAAAAGGCGAACGGCACTGCCGGCGCCAGGTTGCCGCTCTTCACCAGGACAAGGAGGATCACGAAGACGACGGCAAAAAAGAGGAACACGGTCGTGTACTGGCGCTTCAGGTACGCTGCCGCGCCTTCCCTGACCGCCTGGGCGATCTCGCGCATCTTCGGCGTCCCCTCGTCCTGACGCATGATGAACCACGCCAGATACGCGGCGAACGCCAATGCCATCAACGAACCTATCGGCGCCAGATACAACAAGTTAAACACAAGGACCCCCTCCTCGATGGTTGTTGTGATAAATCAGGCAGTACCTATATTATAACCGGCCGCCCTGCGCAACATTTTTTTAAAAGACCAGCCCGTGCAAAAGCACGTATCCGAGCACAAAGAAGACGAGCGCCATCATGAGCTTGATGGAGCCCAGGTGCCGCCGGGCCATCTCCTCAAAATCCTTCGAGGAGACGCCCAGGACCGCCAAAACGAGGATGAACAAGAGCGGCGCGATGAACATCAGATTATAGCCGATGAGATACCGCAGCGCCCGCAACCGCAGCGAGGGCTCCTTCAGGACGAAGACGATCGTCGGCAGATAAAACTGGCCCGTGCACACCGCCTCGAGGATCGAGATCAGGAACCCGACGACAAAGGCGCTGCCCAAAAGCCCCCAGAGCGCTTTGTCCTGCGCCTTTTTATCCTTGCGGTAGTGGTCGCCGATGAGGGCGTGGATCTTGTTCTTGACCGCGCGCGGCAGCTGAAGCGACATCGCGTCGGTGCGGCCGGTGCGCTTATAAACGATATAGTCCTTTATGGCATAGCCGCCCAGGACGATGCTGAACGCGCCGATAAGGCCGTAGACCGCCTGCGAAACGAAAAGAAACCCTTTGAGCGTGTACAAAAACTTGAAAAACCCCAGGCCGATCGCGACATACGTCAGGAAGACCGCCGCGATATAGACGAGGCCGATGAGGAACCGTTCGCGCCGACGGTACCCCATGACGGTCAGGAACGACACGAAGAAGACGATCACGGTGAAGGCGCACGGGTTGAAACCGTCCACGAACCCCGCGCCGAGCACCGCCCAGACGCCGAAGGACCGGAAGTGCTCCAAGAGGTCAACGCCGCCGCCCCCCAAGGAGATGAACTCCGGCGAACTCAGGAGCGCCTGGGCCAGGAGGTCGTCGAGCTTGTCCGCGGTCTCCTCTATACCCACCAGGATCACGTTCCCCACCAGCACGGCCGGCACGGCGAGGTTGCGGTTGCTCAGGAGCTGAAGCTCGATGTATTTCTTATAATTTTCTTCCTCGCCGATATCATGCTCCTCCCAGCTGACCCGTGACCCGTACTTGCTCTTCAACGGCGGCAACACGCGCTCCATCACGACATGACACGCCATGCAGTGCGAAGAGTAAAAGACCTGCACATGGACCGGCGCCTTCGCGGCCGGCCCCGGCGCCTTCTCCTGCGCAAAGGCCGCGCCCCCCGCCAGTACCAACACCCCTACCACCAAAATCAGCAATTTTCTCATATCATCCTACTTATCATGCAGTTACGCCAAACTTGAGACAAACAGCCAGGCTCTTTGTCTCATTTTTGAACCGTGAATTTGAGACAAAGAGCCTGGCTGTTTGTCTCATTTTTTGTCCTTGTCTTTGGCGGCGGTCAGCCGCAGGGTGATCTCCTCCATCAGGTCCTCTATCGTCAGGATGCCGACGACGCTGTCGCCCTTGTAGACGGCGGCCATGCGCTCTTTCTGGGGCTGGAGCTTGGAGAAGACGTGGTCCAGGCTCTCTTCCTGATCGACGCGCAGGAGGGGCCGGATGTGGGTGCGCCAGTCCGCGGCCGGCGCGTAAAACAGGTCAAAGATATGGACCATACCCTTGAAGACCTTTGCCTCCGTCACGGGAAAACGGTTGAACGGATGCACGCGGATCTTTTCCTTGATGCCCTCAAAGGATTCCTGCACGTCAAACGTGACGACGTCTTTCAGGGGGACCATGATGTCCACGGCCTTGGTCAGGGTCATCTCGAAGATCTTGTCGATCGCCTCTTTCTCCTGGGGCTCAAGGATCCCCTCGCGCGAGATGTCCTTGATGAGCGATTTGATCTCGTCTTTTGTGAGGAAGGGGTTCTTCCTCAGGCCCCGCGGGTTGATGATGCGTGCCATGGAGTTCGCGAAAAAAGTGAAGAGGTCCACCAGCGGGCCGAAGAACCGCTCGCTCCACGATAACGGCGCAGCCAGGATCAGGACGAAGCGGTTCGCCCGGTAGCGGCAGACGGTCTTGGGCAAAAGCTGGCAGAAGACGAACGAGATAGGGGCCATCACGAGGGTCGTCACCAGCGGGCCGTAGACCGGCCCCAGGTGAAAGAGCAGGGCCGCCGCGCTCGACGAGGAGAGGACGACGGCGAGGTTCGTGCCGATCAGCGTGGTCGTCAGGAGCCGGTCCGGCTTCTTGATCAGGTCGTGCACGCGCAGGGCCCGCTTGTTGCGCCGCTCGACCAGGTGCATCAGCTTCAAAAAATTCACCGACACGAAGGCCGTCTCGGCGCCGGAGAAGAACGCCTCCAGCAGCCAGGCGAGGACGATGATCAGCAATAGAACGGGGACCCAGAATGAGATCATAGCTTGTTAAAGATGACGCTCTTGATGCGGCGGCGCGACACCTTTTCGATGACGAAGAGGCCGATCGGCGTGGGGACCTTCTCCCCTTCGGCCGGGATGCGCCCCAGGACGTTCAAGAGGTAACCGGCGATCGTATCGTACTCGCCGGGCTCGAGGACGACCCCGCAGTCCTCCTGCACGTCGTCGACCGGGGTCTTGCCGCTGATATGGAAGGTCTGTCCGTCGACCTGCCGAATCAGGCTCTCGCGCGGCGCGAACTCGTCGCGGACCTCGCCGAAGATCTCCTCGAGGATATCGTGCAGGGTGACGAGGCCGTTCGTGCCGCCGTATTCGTCGACGACCATCGCGATCTCGGCCTTGCCCTTGTAGAAATCCTTGATGAGGTCGTCGATGCGTTTGGTCTCGGGGATGAACATCACGGGCTTGACCAGCTCGCGCCACGGCCTCTCGTGCGAATAGAGAAAGAGGTCCTTGGTGTACAGGACGCCGGTGATGCCGTCGAGCGACTCCTTGAAGACGGGCAGCCTCGAGTGGCGCACGCGCCGGACGAACTCCCAGACCTGTTCCTGCGTCCAATCGTTGTCCAGGGCCTGGACGTCGGTGCGGGGTATCATGATCTCATCGACGGTCGTCGTGGTGAGCTCGAGGATCGACATCACCATCTCCTTTTCGCTCTTGCCCACGACGCCGTGGCGCTGACCCAGCTCGATGACGGTCTTGAACTCTTCTTCCGTCAGGGTCGGCTCGCGCTTGAGGTTCAGGTGGAAGAGGCTTATGATCTTGTCGCAGAGGTTCGTCGCCACGAAGAGGAACGGCTTGATGAGGCGGCTGAAGAAATACAGGGGGCCCACGAAGGCGTCGGCCAGGCGCTCGTTGTTGTGGATGGCGATCGTCTTGGGCGTCACCTCGCCGAAGGTCAACAAGAGCAGCGTCGTCACCCCCATGGCAACGCCCAGCCCCTTGTCGCCCAAGAGATCGATCAGGAGCGTCGTCACGAGCGAGGAGACCGCGATGTTGACGAACTGATTGCCCGCTAGGATCGTCGTCAGGCACCGCAGCGGGTTCTCCAGGAGCCGCGCGATGACCTCGGCGTGGCGGCCGCGCTGGATGATGCGCTTGAGCTTTATCGAATCAAGGGAAAAGAGGGCCGTCTCGGAGGCCGAGAAAAACGCCGACAGACCCAGAAAGAGGAACAGGAGGGCGATCTTCGAGATGATGATGCCGGTCAACATATTCTTTTCACTGCAGGCGCAGACTCAAATCATAAAGGGTGCGGACAAGGAACGCACGCAGGAAATAAATAGCCAGGATGGCCAAGAGCGGGGACAGGTCCAACCCCAGACGCCAGGTAAAGGGCAAGGCCTTTCGGATGGGATACAGGACCGGCTCGGTCACGCGCTGGAGGAATTGGACGATGGGGTTCAAGGGATCCGGACTCACCCAGCTGATCAAGGCCCGGATGATGATGAGCCACGAGAGGGCGTTCAGAACGATATCCAGCACCTGCGCCACGGCCGAGACGAGATTGCTTGCGACAAACATGACACCTCCGATTTCCCTCTACAGCCTTCCCTGAAATCGGCCCCGCATGTCTGCCTCCATCCTTCCTGACATGCGGGGCAGAACAGTACCAGTGCCCCTTCCCTGAAATCGGCCCCGCATGTCTGCCTCCATCCTTCCTGACATGCGGGGC
>CAZDLS010000082.1:6395-7835 GCA_964506425.1 uncultured Planctomycetia bacterium
TCCCTGAAATCGGCCCCGCATGTCTGCCTCCATCCTTCCTGACATGCGGGGCAGACAATACTTTTATTGTATATAAACTTCGCGATGCGGTCAAACACTTGCAGTCAACAGGTCCGGCAACCCCCTGATGATGACCGTCGGACGTGCGGCCTTGAGCTCTTTAAGGGTGCTCGAGCCGGTCGCCACCCCGATCGTGGCCAGGCCCGCCCGCCGGCCCGCCTCGATGTCGATGGGCATGTCGCCCACGTACACGGTATCGGCCCGGTCGAGGCCGAAGCGGCGCCGGATATCATCGAGCATCTGCGGGTGCGGCTTGCCGCGGCGCACCTGGTCGGCGCAGCGCACGGCGTCAAAGGTATGCCCGGCCCCCAGCACCCGCAGGATCTGTCTTGTGAAAGGCGCCGGCCGGTTGCTCGCGATGGCGAGGAGCGCCCCGCGCTTTTTGAGGGCGTTCAGGACGCGGCGCGCGTGCGGCAGCCAGCGCACGCCGCGCACGAGCGCCCGCAGGTGGTGCGGCCTGAAGAAGCGCAGCGCCCGTTCGAGATCTTTTTTGTCGAGGAACGACTCCAGCAAAAAACGCTGGCCGCGGCCCACGGCGCGCCGGACCTGCGCCGGCGAAGGGGCCGGGTACCCCAGCCGCGTCACGGTGTAGATGACGCTCTCGGTGAGCGCGGGGTACGCGTCCACCAGCGTCCCGTCGAGGTCAAAAATGAACAATCGCTTCATGCGAGACCTTAATGGCGGAACTCCGTTCCCAAACCCCGTTTGACCAAAGGGGATCTCAAGGAAGGATCAATCGACGGATTCGACCTCGATGATATCCGCGACGCACCGGCCGTCCTTGTCCTTGTAATCGGCCGTCACGTGCATGCCGGCCTCCAGGTCCGCCAGCCCCATCACGCCGTGGAAGACCGTCTTGTCGTCGACGTAAAGGCTCCGAATGACCTCTTGGGCCGTCTCATAATCAATAGACTTGAGCACCAGGGTGCCGCCGGCGGAATCGACGCTATCGAGCGTTCCCCAGAGCCACTGGGACACCTGGGGCGTCTCGGAAAACGCCTCGTCGTCGAAGCCCCCGGGCTCCAGGACCGCATGCGCCTGACCCAAGGCCTTCTCTTCTAAGGTCTCGGCGGCTGCCAACTCCTCCTCCTGCGCCGCCGCCGTGCCCGCCGCCAACAAAAACACGACCAACAAGACAAACGCTTTCATGCGCCCTCCCCCGATGTTGGTGACAGTCACTCTTCCCTTCTGTTCCACGAAATGGCAAAAATGACCAGGTCTATTTTGCCGCAAAATGGCAGTAATAGACCTGATCTTTTTACAATAAAAAACCTGGTGGCAGCAATAAACCTGGTCTTTTTATGCCAGGTCGTAAGTGAGACTTTCAGCCAGGCTCTTTGTCTCAAATTCGCGGTTCAAAAATGAGACAAAGAGCCTGGC
>CAZDLS010000083.1:0-7710 GCA_964506425.1 uncultured Planctomycetia bacterium
CCTCTATGAGCTGTGCATCGAGACCGTGCACCCTGTTTCCTCCACGCGCGTGGCCGAGACCGTCAAGCTGCTCGAGAACACCTTCCGCGCCGTCAATATCGGGATGGTCAATGAGCTCGCCCTCATGTGCGACAAGATGAAGATAGACGTCTGGGAGGTCATCGACGCGGCCAAGACCAAGCCCTTCGGCTACATGGCCTTTTACCCGGGCCCGGGCCTGGGCGGCCACTGCATCCCTATTGATCCGCTCTACCTGTCGTGGAGGGCCCGTTTTTACGGCTTTGAGGCGCGCCTCATCGAGGTGGCGGCCCAGATCAACCGCTCCATGCCCGAATACGTGGCGCACAAGGTCTCCGCAGCCCTGAACAGCAAGGGCAAGAGCGTCAAGAACGCCGATGTCCTCATCCTCGGGGTCGCCTACAAGCGCAATGTCAACGATTACCGCGAGTCCCCGGCCTTTGAGATCATCGAGTTACTGCAGAAGCTCGGGGCCAGGGTCTCGTACCACGACCCGCACGTCCCGCACTTCAGCGAAGGGGGCTTAACGATGAAGGGCGTGCGCCTGACGGCCCAGACCCTCAAGAAGGCGGACTGCGTCGTCATCGTGACCGACCACGACGCCTTTGACTACAGTGCGATCGTCAAGTCTGCGAAGCTGGTCGTGGACACCCGCAACGCCACTAAATCGAAGAACGGCAAGGTCGTCAAACTTTAGGAACAAGGGAGAGTTAGATGAGTAATTATTTAGTCACAGGGGGAGCGGGCTTCATCGGCAGCAATATCGTCGATCGGCTGATCAAAGAGGGCCACAGGGTCCGCGTGCTGGACAACTTCGTGAGCGGCAGGGAGGAGAACCTCGCCAAGGCCAAGGAAGCCGGCAAGGACCGCCTCGAGGTCATCCGCGGGGACATCCGCGACAAGGAGACGTGCGGCAAGGCCTGCGAGGGCATCGACTATGTCCTGCACCAGGCCGCCCTGCGCTCTGTGCCTAAGTCCATGAAAGACCCGGACAGCTATAACAGCGTCAACATCCAGGGCACCCTCAACATGCTCCAGGCGGCGTCGCAGAAGAAGGTCAAGCGCTTCGTCTTCGCCTCCTCCAGCTCGGTCTACGGCGACACGGACAGGTTCCCCGAGAGGGAGGACTTCCTGCCGGCCCTGATATCGCCCTATGCCCTGAGCAAGCTGGCGGGCGAGTACTACTGCAAGATATTCGCCGGGTTCTTCAGCGTCTCGTCCGTGGCCCTGCGCTACTTCAACGTCTTCGGCCCCAAGCAGGCGCTCGATGACGAGTACGCCGTGGTCATCCCCAAGTTCATCACCTGCATCCTGAAGGACGAGCCGCCGCCCATCTTCGGCACGGGCAGGCAGTCCCGCGACTTTACCTATATAGACAATGTCGTGGAGGCCAACATCCTGGCAGCCACCACCCCGGGCATCACCTTCGAGGTCCTGAACGTCGCCAATGGCCGGGACAACACGGTCCTGGGCCTCGTGGACGCCCTGAACAAGATCATCGGCAAGAAGGTCACGCCGCAGTTTCTCCCGGTGAGGGCCGGGGACGTCTTTAAGACCCTCGCCGACATCACCAAGCTCAAAAAGACCCTCAACTTCAAGCCCCTCGTTGACTTCGAAGAGGGGCTGAAGAGGACGGTCGCGTTTTTTTCCGGAAAGTAGGTGTTTGTATCATGACGACATACGCAAGACTTGCAGCGCTGGACGCCCGGCGCACCTCCAAGTATGGCCTGGCGCTGGCCAAGGCCGCCGCCCGGGCGCAACGGGAGGCTTCCTTGAAGGAGTCTCTCGACGCGGGATCCGCCGCCGAAGAGCCGGAAGACAAGGATGTGTCTTGCGCCGCCGATGAACTGCAAGACAGGAAGGTGTCTTCCGCCGTCGATGAGCCGCAAGCCAAGCAGGAAACCGCTGCGCCCGCTGTGCCGGCCGAAGCCAGGCAGGAACCCGCTGCGCCCCCGACGCCGGCTGACAGGCCTTTGCGCCGGATGGGCCTGTTGACCGTTGTCCTCATAGCCCTGAACCTGGTCCTTATCTTTTTTGTCCTGGCGATGGGATACCACAACGGCCAGCTCGCGCGGCGCGGTATGAGCGCGCTCGAGCGCAAGGTCGAGGCCGTCTCGACGCAGGTCGAGGCTTTCTCGGCGCAGGCCAAGGACCTCGCCAAGGAGCTCAAAGAGACCTCCGCCGCCCTGGGGGCAGGCCTGAAAGAGACATCGGCCGACCTTGAGAAGGCCGTCACAGGCCTGAGCGTGGGGCTGGCAGGCCTGAGCGCGGGACTGGAAGATGCCCAGCGCGGCCAGCGCGAGAACGCCTCCCGCTTCTCCGAGATCAAGCGCCAGATAGACGGCGTCCACCGCCGCATGAACGCCCTGGAGGCGCCCCAGCAAGGCAATACGGATATTCCATTGCAATAACTTAACAAATATGTTAAATTATTACTATGAAATTTAATGAGTTTGTCGAACGGGTCAAAGACAGCCCTGTCATCGAGACGGAGTCGTTTTTGATCGGGGAAGAGGATCCTGGAAAGCTTGCGGTTCAGATCAGCCGATGGCACAGGGTGGGACGTCTCCTTCAGCTCAAGAGGGGCATCTACGTTCTTCAGGAGAGATATCGAAAGATCTCCCCCCCAGAGTATTACCTGGCGGGCCTTTTGAACAGGCCCTCTTACGTGAGCCTGGAGAAAGCGTTGGAATATCACGGACTCATCCCCGAGGCGGTTCCCGTATGTTCATGCGTTACGACGAAGCGGCCGGGCCGTATGAAGACGCCCCTGGGCATCTTCGATTACAGGCATGTCCGGACTTCCTTATTTTGGGGCTACCGTTCCCTTAAGATCGAGGGTTTGGTCGCTTTTGTCGCGACTCCCGAAAAGGCTTTGCTTGATCTGTTTTATCTTCGCCCTGTCCGGGTGACGGAAGATTATCTTAATGGGATGAGGCTTCAAAATTTGGAGCCGGTGAGCGTGAAGAGGCTGCTTGAATTTGCCCGGCGCTTCGGCAAACCTAAGATCACGGCGGCCGCCGAAGCGTTAAGGGCGCATATCACGAAATACCGCAGAGAGATGAAGACGCTATGAAAGATTATGTATTGGAACTTGTGGCTTCCCGCTCAGGCGCAAACGCGAAGCTGAACGCCATGCGGGAATATCTTCAGGCCTATGTGCTCAGGATACTCCATGACGAGGGATTTTTCCGGTCGGCGGCTTTTGTGGGAGGCACGGCACTGAGGTTCCTCTATGATCTGCCCCGGTTTTCCGAGGACCTCGATTTTTCGCAGGCGAGAAGCACCGCCGGACAGGATTTCGTCGGGTTGATGAAAAAGGTCGACCGGGAGCTCGCCGCAGCCGGCTACAGCGCTTCCATCGCTTATAAGACGGAGAAGACCGTATATAATGCTATGATCAAGTTCGAGGGTTTGCTCCGCGAGGCGGGTCTTTCTCCGATGAAGAGCCAGAAGTTTTCCATCAAGATCGAGGTGGACACGCGCCCCCCGCAGGGCGCGGCGCTGAAGACGTATGTCGTCAACAAGCATTTCCCCTTTACGTTCCTTTCGTACGACACAGCATCGCTGTTCGCCGGAAAAGTGCACGCCCTCCTGACGCGCACGTACGCCAAGGGCCGGGATTATTTTGATCTGGGGTGGTATCTGTCGCGTTGGAGAGATATCGTGCCGAACATCGCGCAGCTGCGCAATGCCCTCGAGCAGACAGGGTGGCAGGGCGTCCAGCCGGACGAGGCTAATTGGCGTGTCTTGCTGGCGCAAGTGGTCGAAAGCGCCGACTGGAAAGCGGTCCGCCGGGACGTCGAAAATTTTCTTGAGAACCCCGGCGACATGGATATCTTTTCCCGTGAGAACATCCTGGGCCTATTGCAACGATAGATTCCATCAAGTCATCATTTTTGATGATTTATCGGCAAGGCTATGAGGCACAAATCTGAGAGGTTCAAAATGTCCGGTATTTATGCCGTGATTCTAGCGGGTGGGGTAGGCAGCCGCTTCTGGCCCATGAGCCCTATTGAAAGGATATGGAATTGAGATAATCAGTTAATATCTTTGTATTAATCTATACATTCTATTGTATATTTTTATACAACAACGTGCATAAAACAGCGGATTGACAAAGAGTACCATTTTGAAACATTAATGACAAAGCGCAGCTCCTTAATTTAATCCGTTAATAGGGAGCGGTATACGGTGAGCTCAGGTGTCGGATTCTCACTAAATCTTACTGTAAAATATAATATACATACGTTTAATAAATTAGACATAGGGAGCGAGACATGAAAAAGAAAAACAGCACGGATATTTTTACCGCGACAAACACGCTTAAGATTCTTTCTTTTTTGGTAGAGAATCCGGGAAAAGAACTTTTGGGAAGCGAGATCCAAAAGGCCACCCTCCTCAGCAGGGCAGGAGTCTATATCGCCCTTCGCGAGCTTATTAAACAGAAATTAGTCTATAAGACGAAAAAGGGCAGATTCTTAATGTATGCGGTGCCATACGATGAACCCATGCTTAAACAATTTAAAGTATTGCGAAACACCCGGTTGCTTAAACCTCTTATCGATAAGCTTAAACCCTTATCTAAAAAAGTTATTTTGTATGGAAGCGCAAGCCGTGGCGAGGACGATCCGAAAAGCGATATAGATTTATTTATTTTGGCTAAAGACTCAGACGCAGTCAGAAGTGCGGTCTCGGAGTTAAAGACGAAGAAAAAGATACAGATCGTGATCAGATCACCAAGTGAATTAGTTGAGTTTAAAAATAAGGAAAAAGTTTATTATGATGAAGTCAATCGAGGTGTAACGCTTTGGGAGGAGAAGGAATGAGCTTAGAATACGATGATTGTCTGAAACGAGGAAAGATTAAGCCTTTCTCCAGGGGAAAATCATTGGCGCCCAAAGAACTCGAGACCGCGGGCGCTGATTTGGAAAGGGCCCTGAAAACTTATCAAGATGGTGATTGTAAATGGGCAACGATCCAGATTTATTATTCCATGTTTCATAGTGCTCGAGCATTGCTTTATGCGAAAAATTTTCGTGAACATAGTCACTATTGTCTTATTGCCGCCATTAAGTATTTATATGTTGAAACAAAGCAGATTCCGATCAATCTTTTAGAGGGATTACAGGAGGCCAAGAATTTAAGAGAGGAAGCTGACTATTATAACCGATGGTCTAGGCCCGGTTGTGAAAAATTGCTCAAACTTGCCGAAGGCTTTATTAGGAAAACAAGGGAATTGATTTAGCGTAGCAGCATACCATTAGCAAGAAGCGAAACATGGATCCTGAGGATCTCTTCCAGCGGGTCAAGGCATTGGGTTTTCCTTTGTTGGAGACCGGGCAAGCGCCTGACGTTGCCGCGACCCTGGCGGATGTCGTCAAAAGCCGGGATGTGCGGCTATGGGAAGGTTTTCCCGTCATGCTGGCCACGGCCCTCAAAAAGGGTTTTTCGGACCTGGAGGAGGCGCGCCGCCTTCTTGAGTCGGCCGACGACAAGGAGGCGTTTTCCCGCCTTGTCTGCGTGGCATGGGGTCTTTACGCGCTCACAGGAGCGGATGTGCCCGGCCTGGAAAAGGTAGAGGGGTGGAGCTATTTTTCGGCCGAAGACGGCCGGAAGGCGTTGCGGGCCTTCAAGCGGAACTCGGTCTTAAAGGTGGGCGCCCTGGAGCTCGCCGCCCAACGCTTCAAGAAGACGTTCGAAAGGTATTTTTCTGAATGGGAGAGCATGGCAGAACTCGTGGCCCAAAAAGAATCTTTCAACCTCGAATACGTTCTGAATCAGGTATTTTCTCCCAAACAGAAGCAGCTTTTTCTAAAACGTCTCAAGGGCGGGAAAATGACAAAGACCGAGCGCGAATATTATTCACGCGTTGTGCGCAAAAAAGTCCTTGCCTTGGCCAATCCGGAGCTGCATCGCCTGGCCCAGCAGCTTGCGGCAACCGCTTAAAAATATGAAGAATACATATGCAGTTATATTGGCAGGCGGCGTCGGCAGCCGCTTCTGGCCCATGAGCCGGGAGCTGGAGCCCAAGCAGTTCCTCCAGCTCAACGGCGAGAAGTCGCTCCTGCAGGAGACGGTCGCGAGGGTCCTGCCGCTGGTCAAGCCCGAGCGGGTCCTCGTGGTCAGCAACCAGCAGTATAAGTTCCAGATCCAGGAGCAGTTGAAGGAGTTCGGCGTTGCCGAGGCCAACATCATCCTCGAGCCGCAGGCCAAGAACACCGCCCCGGCCGTGGGCTTTGCGGCGTGGCGGATAGCGCAGACAGACCCTGACGCCGTGATGCTCGTCCTGCCGGCTGACCACCACATCGCCAAGCCGGGCAAGCTGCGCAGCATCCTCAAGACCGCGATACAGGCGGCAGGGCAGGGGAGTCTCGTGACCATCGGCATCGTGCCGGCCGGCGCCCATACCGGCTATGGATATATCAAGATGCGTGCCTCCAAGAGCCAGGTCCGCAAGGTGGAGCGTTTTGTCGAAAAGCCCGACCAGAAGACAGCCGAAAAGTACCTTCGCCACGGCGGCTACCTCTGGAACTCCGGCATGTTCGTGTGGAAGGCAGGCGTCATCCTTGATGAGATCAAGGCCTACCTGCCGGACCTCTACCGCCGGCTCAGCAAGATGAACTCAGATGCCATCGACCCGGCAGCCTGGAAGCGCATCCAAGGCATCTCCGTGGACTACGGCATCCTCGAGAAGTCCCGGCGCGTCATGGTCATCCCGGTCCGGGACCTGGGCTGGAGCGACCTGGGCTCTTGGAGCGCTTTAAGCGACATCCAGAAGAAGGACAAGGCCGGCAACGTCCTAAGGGGCGACTGCCTTGACATGGGCTCCTGCGGCACCACGGTCCTGGGCCAGAGCCACCTCATCGCCACCATCGGCTTAAAGGACGTCGTGGTCGTGGACACCGAGGACGCGCTCCTCGTCTGCGACAAGCGCCGCACCGAGGACGTCAAGCAGGTCGTCACGCGCATCAAGGAGCACAAGCGTCCGGAGCACTTCACCCATAAGACCGTCAAGCGGCCCTGGGGCAGCTACACCGTCATCAACCACGGCAACGGCTTCAAGGTCAAGCTCGTCCACATCGCGGCCAACAAGCGCCTGAGCCTCCAGCGCCACCTGAAGCGCTCCGAGCACTGGGTCGTCGTCGAAGGCGAGGCCAAGATAACCATCGGCCGCGACGTCTTCTACCGCCGCCCCAACCAGAGCATCTACGTCCCCCCGCGCGGCGTCCACCGCCTCGAGAACGCAACGCCCAAGCCGCTCAAGATCGTCGAGGTCCAGTGCGGCGCCTACCTCGAGGAAGACGACATCGAGCGGATAGAGGACGACCATGGGAGGATCAATCAAGGGTCCCTTTAGCTCTGGAAAGGCGGCATCGTGAAGACACGCAAGTTTTATGGATGGATACCCGACAGGCCGGACCAGCGGGATTACTCGTACCGGGCGATCAAGCCGGTCATCCGCGTCCCTGCGGAGGCGGACTTAAGGCCGTACTGTTCAACGGTCGAGGACCAGGGCGCCCTGGGTAGCTGCACCGCCCAGGCCCTGGCGGGAAACCTGGAGTTCCTGGACAACCGGCCGGACAACGTCTATACGGACGTCAGCCGCCTCTTCATCTATTACAACGAGCGGCTCATCGAAGGCACGACAGAGGTCGACGCGGGCGCTTCCCTGCGCGACGGCATCAAGTC
>CAZDLS010000084.1:0-7494 GCA_964506425.1 uncultured Planctomycetia bacterium
GCCCAGCGCCTCGTGTGTGTCAGCCCCCCGGACCCTCTGCCAGCGCTCGAGGATAAGGAGCTTGAGGCCGTATATCATGAGGGCATCGACGTCAAAATAATGGCCGAAGCACTGCGCCTCCAGCCCCTGCCAGCGGGCCGCGTCGAGCATCCTCTCGGACTCCAGGATATCGGGGTGCCGGCTCGCGTTGACGGCGAGCTGGGTGAAGGCTGCCTCGGCCCCCGCGTCCCCGCGCAGGTACGGCCCTGCCTCTTTGTGCTGGCGCGCCGCGCGGACCTTCGCGAGTTCGTTGCGCAGCATCCGCTCAAAAGACGCCCAGGCCCTGACCGCGCCGGGCCAGGCCGTCTCATCGGGAAAGGCGCCTGGGCGGGAAAAAGGGGACAGGCTGCTTTTTCCCATCGCGGAAAAAAAAGACAGGCTGCTTTTCCCCAGCGCCTCAAGGAGACCAAGCTCCTCGTCGCTGACCAGGCCGCGGCAGACCGCCTGAAAAGCCTCAAAAGTGATTGGCGGCTTAACCCCGAAGTGCAACATGGGCAACGAGGACAAGAGATACGCGTAATAACCGGCCATGGGACCTTAATCCTTTTCCTCGGGCGCCGGGGCCGGCGTCAGCAGCTCGGCCAATCTGGGCCGCAGATATCCCCCGAAGTGCTCGGCGAGCGCCTTGTCCGAAAAATCAAAGTGCGACTTGCCGGCGTCAAAGCTGATGACGAACCCGCCGCCGATATCCTCGTCGGCCTTGAGGATGATGTCCTTCTTGAGCTCTTTCTTGAGTTGGCCCAGAGCCCCCTCTTCGAGCTTCTTGGCGTCGCTCTTATTGAGCGCCACCTCGATAGCGCCCTGCGAGACCTTGGCCTCCTTGACGAGATGCGTGATGAGCTCGGTCATCATCTCGACCGTCATGGCCTTGCGCGCCTCCTCGGCGAGGAGCCGGTCGAGCGTCGCGGTGATCTGCTGGTGCAAAGAGAGGAGCAGGTCGCGGCCCGCCTGCTGGAGGCCGGCGCGCGATGCCGCCTCCTCCTGTTTGATCTTTTCCTGGGCCTCTTCGCGCAGCCTTTGGGCCACGGTCCGGGCCTTACGCAGCACCTCCTCGGCGCTCTCCTTGGCCAGCCGCTCTATCTCCTGGGCCTTCTTCTGACCCGCCTCCACGCCTTCCTGCTTGATCTTATCGATAAATGTCTTGAGTTCCTCAGGCATGACCATCTCCTCGATTCATGTCCTTCTTGATCGAACACACTACCTTCAGCGGGTCCGGCGCCTGGACGACCGGCCGGCCCACGACGAGATAACTGCTGCCGGCGCGCACCGCCTGCCGGGGCGTGGCCACGCGCTTCTGGTCGGCCGCTTGAGCGCCGGCCGGCCGGATCCCCGGCGTGATGATGAGAAATCTCCTGCCCAACAGCCGGCGCAGCCGGCCGCACTCGTGCACGGAGGCCACGACCCCGCGGCACCCGGCCTCCTTGGCCAACAGGGCCAGCCGGAGGACCTCCTTCTGCGTCTGCGGCGACGCCTGACTCGTCAGCACTGTCACGGCGACGATATCCGGGGGCCTGCGCACCCGCTGCCCCCTCCTCCTCGCCGCCGACGCCGCCTCGACAGCCGCCCGGAGCATCTCGCGACCGCCCTGGGCGTGCACCGTCATCATGGCGACCCCCAGGTCTGCCGCCGCCCGCACGGCGTTCGCGACCGTGTTCGGGATGTCATGGAACTTAAGGTCGAGAAAGACGTGACCGCCCTTGGCCCGGATGAAGCGAATGATCCGCGGCCCGCACAGCGTGAACAACTGGCTGCCGACCTTGAAATAGCGCACCTCCGGGCTCAGCCGGTCCACCAACCTGGTCGCCCTCAGCCAACTCGGCACATCCAGCGCCACGATCAACTCCGCCCTCATTCCCCCTCCCAAAATGAGACAAACAGCCAGGCTCTTTGTCTCATTTTTGAACCGCAAATTTGAGACAAAGAGCCTGACTCATTGTCTCATTTTTCTGCTACTTCAGCGAACCGACTAACTCCTTTATATCGCGAATGTTGTGTTCTTGGCAATAGGCTTCTATCCCGCGGCAGACCCCGGCCGAGGCCGCGGGGTCAACGAGGTTGGCCGTACCGACGGCCACGGCGCTGGCGCCGACGATCAGGAACTCGAGCGCGTCGGCCGCGGTCATGATGCCGCCCATGCCGATCACCGGGATCTTGACCTTGTGCGCGACCTCCCAGACCATGCGCAGGGCGATAGGCTTGATGGCCGGGCCGCTCAGGCCGCCGGTGACATGCCCAAGCACCGAACGCCTCGTCGTGACGTCAACGGCCATGCCGATGAGCGTGTTGATGAGACTCACCGCGTCCGCCCCGGCCTCCTGGGCCGCGACGGCGATCTCGGTGATGTCGCGCACGTTGGGCGAAAGCTTGACGATGACGGGCCGGCGCGTCGCCCGCCGCGCCCGCGTCACGGTCTCGCGGGTGAGCGCGGGATCCTGCGCGATGAGCCTGTCCTCGCATTCGATGTTCGGGCAGGAGATGTTCAACTCATAGGCGCTGATGGCGGGGCAGGCGTCCAGGCGGCCGATGACCTCGGCGTACTCCGCGCGGGTGTGACCGCCGACGCTGACGATGACGGCCGTCGGGAAATCCTTATAGAGGGAGGCCTTCTCGGCGAGGAAACGGTCCACGCCGTCGTTCTGGAGGCCGATGGCGTTGAGCATCCCGCCGGTCGTCTCATAGACACGGGGCGGGGCATTGCCCGGCCACGGCTCCTTCGTGATCGTCTTGGTGACCACGGCTCCCAGGACAGCCGGATCGACATAATCTTCAAACTCGTTGCCGTAGCCGAATGTCCCGGAAGCGGCAAGGACCGGATTCTTGAGCGTCAGCGTGCCGATCTTTACGGACAACGAAGGCTTCATCCTGCCTCACTTACCCCAGATCATTTTGGCGGCGATCACGAGGAGGTACACCCCGAAGGCGCGTTTGAGGACGAGATCGGGGATGTGCTGGACGGCGACGGCGCCGAGGTACCCGCCGACGAAAAATCCCAGCGCGATCAACGCCGCCGGCCCGATCTTCACGTGGCCGGCCTGCCAATACCGCCACGCCGCCAAAAGCCCGATCGGCGGGATCATGGCCGCCAGGATCGTCCCCTGCGCGTCATGCTGGGTGAACCCGTAGAAGAGGACCAGCGCCGGTACGACCATGCTCGCCCCGCCGATCCCGAGCAACCCGCCCAGTATGCCGGTCACCAACCCCAGTAATAAGTATTGTGTGTGCATAAGATTCTAAATGGCCGGTACGACCATCCCTTTTCGAGGGGCATGTTCGCCGCCGGAGCGGGCACGGTTCGCCGCCACCCGCCTTCCCGCGAGAGCGGAGGCGAGCGAACACTGAGCGAAGTCCGGCCTCGCTGGGGCCGGACGAGCATACCCGAGAAAGGGGATGGTCGTACCGACCACTCTGGTTATTACCACACGATGTCGCGGGCGTCGAAGACCGGCCCGTCGTGGCAGATGCGCTGATACCCCGACGTCGTGCGGATCGCGCAGCCGAGACACGCACCCAGGCCGCAGCCCATGAACTCTTCCAGCGAGACGTACGCCGGCACGCCGGCAGGGCTCACCGCGGCGGCGACGGCCGCCAACATCGGCCTGGGGCCGCACGCACAGACCGCCGCGGAACCGCCGTCGACGCCGGAGAGCGCTTTTTTGAGCAGGCCCGTCGTGACAAAGCCCTTCGCGCCCTTTGACCCGTCATCCGTGGCGACACAGACACGACAGCCCAGGTCCCTGAACATCTTTTCGCCGATAAGGCGGCTCTTCGTCTTCGCCCCGATCAGCACAAGAGGCGGCTTGCGCCCCCGGACTTCGAGGAGGCGCTTGGCCAGGAAATACAGCGGCGCGACGCCCATGCCCCCGGCGACGAGGACGGTCTGCCCAACGCGGCCGAGCGCCTGGACGTCAAAACCGCGGCCCAGGGGGCCGAGGATATCGAGGTGGCTGTGCGGCGCCTTTTGAGAAAGCATCTGCGTCCCCTTGCCGACGACCTCATAGACGATCTTCAAAAGGGAACGCGGCCCCTTGCGGGAAATAACAAGATCATGGATGGAGAGCGGCCGGCGCAGCAACGGATCGCAGGAATCCCCGACGCGCACGTGCACGAACTGCCCAGGAACGGCTTTTGCGAAGGGCCCCTTGGGCACTTCCAATTCAAGAAGGAAGTGTCTATGCGCCAGGCGCCGCTGCCGCACGACGGGGGTCCTCATACACCCCCCGTCCCGGCTGAAACCGATCCCTCTTTTTCCACCGGCGGACGCCGGCTCTGGACGACCTCCCGGAAGAGCTTCATCCCCAAGGCACGGCTCTCCTGCGAGATCTGCGCCTGGCGGCTTGCCTCCTCCAGGGCCCCCCTGTCCAGCGCGTCGAACGACAAAAACGTCGCCTTCACCGCCTCCTTGTATACCTCGTGGGACCGCCGGAAGACCAAGGGCACCTTCAAAGCGTTCAACTCGTCGTACAGGTCGTGCATGTACACCTTGGCCGTCTCGAAGTCGTCCTTCGTGACCACGGAGAGGTCCGAGTACATCGTATCGACGATGACGAGCTTGGGCGCGTAGCGCTGGGCGATCTCGCCGAACTCCTGATAATACGCAAACTCCTCCTTGCTGAGGACCTCCTGGATCTCCTTGAGCGAGTACCACCGCGCCACGTCGAAGGCGTCCCTCTGCTCCTTCTTGTAGAGCGACAGCTCGTAGCCGGTCTGCCGGCTGCCGACGTCGAACTTGACCTTGTCCACCTCTTTCAGGTAGGGGTTCTGACGCCGGGCAGAATCCTTCTCCATATCGACGTGGTCGACCTCATCGGCGAAAAAGCTCAACCGCATCTCTTCGCCGTCCGCCTTGACGACAAAGAGATAACGCTGGTCGGACTTGCCGACGACCTCCCCATCGTAGACCTTGCCGTTCTTGAGGAAGATCTTGTCCGCGAGCGCGGGGGGCGCGGCCCCCCCCACGATGCCCGCGCCGCAGATCAACAGGACCATGATACGAGAACGCGTCTTCATCTCGGTGCCTCGACGGTTAAAGGACGATGGTACGCCTGCAGCGGTTTGACGTCCAACTTCTTTTTCCGCAGCACCTCGATCCCCATGACCGAGGCCTGCGCGCCCGAGACCGTCGTGATACACGGCACGCCGTGCATGATGGCGGTGGAGCGGATCGCGACCTCGTCCGCGCGCGGGACGCGGCCCGACGGGGTGTTGATGATAAGGTGCACCCGGCCGTCCTTGATCCAGTCCAGGACGTTGGGACGGCCCTCGCTCACGCGGCGCAGCACCTCGACGGTGAGCCCCGACTTTTTGAGGACGCGCGCCGTGCCCTTCGTCCCGACAAGATCGAAGCTCAGGTCGCTCAAGCGCTTGGCGACAAAGGTGATGGACCTCTTGTCCTTGTCCCGGACGCTGACAAAGACCGTGCCCTTCAAGGGCAGGTTCTGCCCGGCGGCGAGCTGGCTCTTCATGTAGGCGCGGCCGAAGTCGTCGTCTATTCCCATCACCTCGCCGGTGGACTTCATCTCCGGACCCAGCATGATATCGACGCCGGGGAAGCGGTTGAAGGGAAAGACCGACTCCTTGACGCACGAGTATTCGGGGACGCGCTCCTCGGTGAATCCCAGATCCTTAAGCTTGGCGCCCGCCATGACCTTGGCGGCGAGCTTGGCGAGCGGGACGCCGATGGCCTTGGAGTCGAACGGGACCGTGCGCGAGGCGCGCGGGTTGACCTCCAGGACATAGACCTTGTTGTCGCGCACCGCGTACTGGACGTTCATCAACCCGACGACATGGAGCTCCCGGGCCAGGGCCACGGTCGCCTTGCGGATCTTGTCGATCACTTCTTCACCCAGGCTGTACGGCGGCAGGACCATCGCCGAGTCGCCGGAGTGGATGCCCGCCTCCTCGATGTGCTCGAGGATCCCGCCGATGACGAACGTCGTGCCGTCCGCGATCATGTCGACGTCCACCTCGATGGCGTCCTCCAGGAACTTGTCGATCAGGACCGGATGCTCGCCGGAAACGCGGCTCGCCTCCTCCATGAAGCGCTCGAGCGTCTCATCGTCGTAGACGATCTCCATCGCCCGGCCGCCCAGGACGTAGGACGGCCGCACCAGCACCGGATACCCCACGCGGCCGGCCACGGCCTTCGCCTCCTCGACGGTGCGGACGGTGCCGTTGGGCGGCTGTTTCAATTTCAATCTGTCGAGCAGGACCTTGAACTTCTCCCGGTCCTCCGCGATATCGATGGACTCCGGCGCCGTGCCGATGATGTTGACGCCGGCCCTCTGGAGCGCGAGCGTGAGGTTGAGCGGCGTCTGACCGCCCAGCTGCACGATGACCCCCCACGGCCTCTCCTTGCGGACGATGTTCAGGACGTCCTCCCGGGTCATCGGCTCAAAGTACAGCTTATCAGAAGTATCGTAATCCGTCGAGACCGTCTCGGGGTTGCAGTTGACCATGATCGTCTCGAAGCCCATCTCCTTGAGCGCGAAGGACGCGTGGACGCAGCAGTAATCGAACTCGATCCCCTGGCCGATGCGGTTGGGGCCGCCGCCCAGGATCATCACCTTCTTCTTCCCGTCGGGCCGCGCCTCGTCTTCCGCCTCGTAGGTCGAGTAGAAGTAGGGCGTGGTGGCCTCGAACTCCGCGGCGCAGGTATCGACGAGCTTGTAGGTCGTCTGGATGCCGCAGGACCGGCGCAGCGCCTCGACCTCTTCTTCCGTCGCGCTCAGGAGGCCGCCGAGCTGCTTGTCGGAGAAGCCCATGGACTTGGCCTCCCGCAGGAGACCGGCCGGAAGGCGGTCTTCCAGCGCCCCTGTTGCCGCCGCCCTCTTCTTGAGGCCGGCCTCAAAGTCGACGATCTCCTTGACGTTCTCCAGGAACCACGGGTCCATCTGCGTGTACAGATGGACCTGTTCGACGCCGAGACCGGACCGGAAGGCGTCGCCGATATAAAAGACGCGCTCGGCGTTGGGCACGCGCAGCTTCTTCTCGAGGAACTCCAAGAGGTGCGCGCGCGTGTCGAAGTCTTTCTCCTCCACGAGGGCGTCCAGGCCGTGGCGCTTCATCTCGAGGGAACGCAGCCCCTTCTGGAGCGCCTCCTTGAAGGTCCGGCCGATGGCCATCGCCTCCCCGACGGACTTCATGGACGTGCCCAGCCGGCTGTCCGCGCCGGCGAACTTCTCAAAGGTGAAACGCGGGACCTTGACGACGCAGTAGTCGATCGCCGGCTCGAAAGAGGCCGGCGTCTCTTTCGTGATGTCGTTGGGGATCTCGTCGAGCGTGTAGCCGACGGCGAGCTTGGCCGCGATCTTGGCGATGGGGAAACCCGTCGCCTTGGAGGCCAGGGCCGAGGAACGCGAGGTGCGCGGGTTGATCTCGATGACGACGAGACGGCCGTTGGTCTTGTTGTGGGCGAACTGGATGTTGGTGCCGCCCACGACGCCGATCGCCTCCACG
>CAZDLS010000085.1:0-7430 GCA_964506425.1 uncultured Planctomycetia bacterium
CCACTTTGCCATGGATTATTTGACGCAAAGCAACCTGCGCGTGGCCGGCGAAAAGGTCACCCAGGACCAGCTCATCGACGCCAAGGGCAAGGACGTCATCATTATCGGCGGCGGGGACACAGGCGCGGACTGTGTCGGCACAGCCAACCGACAGGGTGCCAAGTCCGTGACCCAGCTTGAGCTCCTGCCTAAGCCGCCGCTTTATCGGACAAAAGAAATGCCCTGGCCTCAACACCCGCAGCTCCTCAAGACCTCCAGCTCCCACGAAGAGGGGTGCGACCGGCGCTGGAGCATCACGACCAAGAGGTTCATCGGCAAAGACGGCCGCGTTGCCAGGCTCCTCTGCGCTCAGGTCGATGCCAAGCTTAAGGAGTTGTCCAACACCGAGTTCGAGCTCAAAGCCGACCTCGTCATCCTGGCCATGGGCTTCCTCTATCCTGAACGCCAGGGCCTGGTGGCTGACGTGGGCCTGGAGCTTGGCGTCCGCGGCACCATCTTGGCCGACAAAGACCTCCAGACTTCCGTCCCCGGCGTCTTCGCCGCCGGCGACGCCCACCGCGGCGCCTCCCTCGTCATCTGGGCCATCGACGAAGGCCTCCGTTGCGCCTCCTCCATCGACCGCTTCCTCATGTCATAGAAAAGTGAGACAATGAGCCAGGCTCTTTGTCTCAAATTCGCGGTTCAAAAATGAGACAAAGAGCCTGGCTGTTTGTCTCACTTCTTGGTATAATGGCCCCATATGATTATGGGGCAGGCGTTTTCAACGACGTTCGGGGCGATACTGCAGCTGGTGGCGATCGGCGCGCTGGGGTTTGTGCTGATCCGGCGCAGCGTCATCTCCGAGTCGGGTCTGAACATGATCGGCGGGCTGGTGGTCAAGGTCTTCCTGCCGTTGTTGATGTTCACGGAGATCACCCAGCGGTTCAGCCTGGACCTTTTTCCCGACTGGTGGAAATTCCCTTTATTGAGCCTCGTGGTCTCCGCGGCCGGGCTGGGCGCGGGGTATCTGGTCCTGCGTGTCGATAACGGGATCAAGCACCCGAATGAGTTCCTGAGCCTGACGACCTTCCAGAACTCGGGCTACCTGCCGCTGCCGCTCGTGGCGGCGCTCCTGCCGCGCACGCAGGCGGACATCATGTTCATCTACATCTTCCTTTTCCTTTTGGGTTTCAACATGACGATCTTCTCCTTTGGCTACTTCCTGTTGAATCCGGCGCCTGACCGGCGTTTTGACGCGCGCAAGATGTTCAACCCGCCCGTGATCGCGACGCTGACGGCGCTCTTGGTGGCGTTCGCGGGCGCGGGCCGCTTCCTGCCGGCGGTGCTGCTTGACCCCGCGGGGCTCCTGGGCCGGTGCGCCATCCCGCTCTCCATCCTCGTCGTCGGCGGCAACCTGGCCCTGATGAAGGTGGAGAAGGGCGCCTTTCGGCCCATCGCGTACGCGCTCTTGCTCAAGCTTCTCTTTCTGCCGCTCTTCTTCCTGTGCGCGATCATCGTCCTGAGGCCCCCGCCGATGGTGGGCTTTCTGCTCATCCTGCAGGCGGCGATGCCCTCCGCCGTCCTCTTGAGCGTCGTGTGCCGCAGCCAGGACTGCGGGGACAAGCTCGTCTCTCCGACGATCTTCTACGGCCATTTGGCGAGCATCGTCACGATCCCGCTCATGCTGTCCCTGTTCCGGCTCTTCGCAGGCTTCCTTTATTAGGCGCCCATGTCCGAAAAGGTGATCTGCTCCAACAAGAAGCTTTTTCGGGATTTTGCCGTGCTCGAGATGCTCGAGTGCGGCATCGAGCTCAAGGGCAGCGAGGTCAAGTCCATGCGCGAGGCCAGGGTCAACATCAGCGAGGCCTTCGCGCGCATCGAGAACGGCGAGGTGATCATGTACCAGTGCCACATCCCGCCGTACGAGAAGGCGAGTTACTTCAAGGAAGAGGCCACGCGGCCGCGCAAGCTCCTCCTGCATAAAAGAGAGATCCAGAAGCTGACGACCCAGGTCGCGCAGCGCGGCTTTACGCTCGCGCCCTCAAAGATGTACTTCAACCGCCGGGGCCTGGTCAAGGTGGCGCTGGCGCTGGCCAAAGGAAAAAAACTTTACGACCGCCGCGAGTCGATCAAGCGCAAGGAGATGGAGCGCGGCCTGCGGCGGGTCACGAAACAGAGGGGCAGGGGAAAGTGAGACTAGGAGCCAGGCTCTTTGTCTCAAAATCGCGGTTCAAAAATGAGACAAAGAGCCTGGCTGTTTGTCTCAGTTTTTGGTGGTAACGCCAATCGGAGAATAAGACTATGATGTCCGGCCGAAAGTTCGCGGTGTTTTTCAGGTTGCACTGGGTCAAGGTCCTTGTCGGTGTCTTCATCGCCGCGATCGTGACGGCCATCGTCCTTTTCGTGATGGCCGGCCTGCGCGAGTGGGGCGGGGTGGACGCGGTCACGCGCCAGCGGACCGTCGCGGGCATGCCCTTTCAGCTCTTCACGGCGATGATCATGGGCCTCGTCTCGGCCGTGATGTTCGGCCTCATGTGGATCTTCGTCATCGGCGGCGGCATGGCCCGCTCGTTCACCCGGACGAACACGAGCGCGGTCAAGGGCGAGGCCATCGGCGTCCACTGGTCGGACGTCATCGGCATGGAGGAGGCCAAGAAAGAGGCCAAGGAGGTCGTGCGTCTCATCAAGGACGCGATGAGCCTGAAGCTCGCGGTCGCCAAGATCCTGCGCGGGGTCCTGCTCCTGGGACCGCCGGGCTGCGGCAAGACGTACCTGGCCAAGGCCATCGCCACGGAGGCGAACCTGCCTTTTCTCTCGTTATCCGGCTCGGACTTCGTCGAGATCTTCGTCGGCGTGGGCGCCAGCCGCGTGCGCAAGCTCTTTAAGCAGGCGCGCGAGCTCGCCGCGATGGAGGGCGGGTGCATCATCTTCATCGACGAGATCGACGCCATGGGCATGGTCCGTTCGCAGGACACCGGCTTCGGCGCGCGCACGGAGCACAACAACACGCTCAACCAGCTCCTGGCCGAGATGGACGGCGTGCGCTCCAAGACCGACAACATCGTCGTCTTCGCGGCGACGAACATGCGGGAGAACTACCTCGACGAGGCGCTCCTGCGGCCCGGCCGCTTCGACCGCAAGATCGTCGTGGACCTGCCGGACATGGGGGACCGCAGGAAGCTCTTCGAGTATTACCTTTCCAAGACCGCCTACGACAAGGAGTCGGTCAAGATCGAGCAGCTCGCGCAGTCGACGGTCGGCTCATCCCCGGCGCAGATCGCCAACATCGTCCACGAGGCGACTCTCATCTCCGAGCGCAACAAGAAGCCCGCGGTCGGCGTCGAGGACTTGACCGAGGCGCGCGAGCGCATATCGCTGGGCATCAAGCGCATCTTCAAGCTCTCGGAGGATGAGAAGTCACGGCTCGCCTACTACGAGGCCGGCCACATCCTCGTGACGTATCTTTTGGTCCCGACCAAGGACGTCTTCAAGGCGACGATCCTGCCGCGCGGGTCGGACGTCGTCTCGGCGCTCCTGACGGAGAAAGAAGAGGTCTTGAGCCGCGACAAGAACCTCTTGATGGCCGAGATCCGCATCGCGCTCGCGGGGTACGCCTGCGAGAAGATCAAGTTCTCCGTCACCTCGGACAACTCGGAGAAGGACCTCGCCAAGGCCTCGGAGCTTATCCATAGCATGGTCTACCGCTGGGGCATGGGCAAGTCCGGCCACATCGGCAGCTTCGAGGGCCACTTTGTGGCGTTGAACCTGCGGGAGGACCTTGAAAAGGACGTCCAGGAGACGACGGAGCAGTGCATGCAGGAGATCACGACCCTCCTGCGCGCCAACTGGGAGATCATCGAACGGCTCGCCGCGGACCTCATCGCCCAGAACGAGCTCGACTACCACCAGATCGAGACGATCTTCAACGGGTACGGCAAGGAGCGGCCGACCAAGGATGTCGTGCGCATCCAGGAACGCCAGGTCATCAAGACCGGTGTCACGTGGGACGACGTCATCGGCATGGAGGAGACGAAGCAGGAGGCGCGCGAGGTCGTGGAGCTCATCAAGGACCGGGCCCGCTTGCAGCGCGTGGGCGGCAAGATCATCAAGGGGCTGCTTTTGTTCGGTCCGCCGGGCTGCGGCAAGACGTATCTTGCCAGCGCCATGGCGACGGAGTTCAAGCTGCCGTTTCTGTACAAGTCGGGTTCTGAGTTCGTGGAGATGTTCGTGGGCGTGGGCGCGATGCGCATCCGCCGGTTGTTCCACGAGGCGCGCGAGCTGGCGCAGGCCCACGGCGGCTGCGTCATCTTCATCGATGAGCTCGACGCCCTGGGCGCCAAGCGGTCGACCGACCTCGGTTTCGGCGGCCAGACCGAGTACAACCAGACGCTCAACCAGCTCCTGGTCGAGATGGACGGCCTCAAGCAGGAGTACGCGGAGTTCAACATCATCGTCATCGGGGCGACCAACATGGCCGAGGACCACTTTGACCAGGCACTCCTGCGGCCGGGCCGCTTCGACCGCAAGCTCCACATCTATCTTCCCAACCTCGAGGACCGCGAGAAGCTCTTCAAGTATTACCTCTCCAAGGTCCAGTACGACGAGGGTTCGGTGCGGTGCGACAAGATGGCGCGCATCACCTCGGATTATTCCCCGGCGGACATCGCCAACCTTATCCATGAGGCCGCGATCTTTACCGTGCGCAAGAAAAAAGAGAAGATCACGATGGAGGAGATGACCGAGGCCATGGAGCGCGTCATGCTGGGGCTGCGGCTGCGTTTTCAGGTGACGGGCGCCGAGCGCATGCGTACGGCGTATCACGAGGCCGGCCACGCCATCATGACGTACCTGTGTGAGCCCAAGCGGGACACCTTTAAGCTGAGCATCGTCCAGCGCGAGCGCACGCTCGGGGCGAGCTGGTCGCACGAGAAGGACGAGACGCGCTCCTTCAACGAGAGGGAGGCCCGGGCGCGGATCATGAGCGCGTTGGGCGGCTATGTCGCGGAGCACATCAAGCTCGGCCACCATTCGTCCGGCGTCTCGGGCGACTTTGAGAACATCATGCGCATCGCCCACCAGATGGTCTATATGTGGGGCGTGGGGGAGAGCGGCCTTTTGGGGAACTTCGCCAAAGTCTACGGCAACGAGCGCTCCGGCGGTCCCATCCTCTCGGACGCGATGAAGGCGAAGCTCGACGAGGACGTGCAGAAGATCCTCCAGGACTGCCTCAAAGAGACCCAGAAGATCCTCAAGCACGAAGAGCCCCTTTTGGACCGGTTTGCCAAGGAGCTTTTGGAGAAAGAAGAGCTCGACTACGACCAGATGGAGGCCATCTTCAAGGAGTTCGGCAAGGAGCGGCCCAAGGAAGAGGCGTGAGGAAGCAGCCCAAGGAAGAGGCATGAGGAGAGACAGGGGAGTTTGGCACAGGCATTCGGGTTGGGCAGCCGGCTTGGTCCTTTTGGCGTTGGCTGCCGGATGCGGCCAACGGCCCGCGGACATCAAACGCGAGGAATTCATCTCGGTCTTGACCGAGACGTGCCGTCAGAAGTATCAGACGCGCGTGGTGGTCAAGGAGGCGGGCGATACGGTCTGGGTCTACCTGCCCTATATGCCGGGCCGGCAGGGCCTGGCCGCGTCCATGCGCAAGGAGGACGGGCTTTACGTGGAGTACGCCATCGCCTCCTTGAATCCGTTCAGGCCCAAGGACCCGCCGGAGTTGAGGTTCTTGGTCCAGAAGGTGCTCGCCGAGATCCGCGAGGCGATGCTGCGCACGCACCCGCCGTATGAATATTTCGTGTTGGTCGTGACGGATGTTTCCAGCGGGCTCGCCTTCCAGGAGGACTGGTATTACGGTTACCTTCCCGATATCAAAACGCACAAGGTCGGTGTTGATTTCATCGGGGAAGGGTATAACCGGCTGGCGTGGTATCCTCAGCCGCTTAAGGCGCAGCCGGACGAGGAGGGCAACGGCGTCTCCGAGGCCTACAAGGACGTGCGCGGCGACCATGTCGACGTCCACGAGGTGACGCTCGACGAGTTCATCGAGCGCCAGATCACGTGGCGCGTGTACAGGCAGTTCACCATAGATTACGGCAAGACGGCGTTCGACATGTCGCACCAGGAGAAAGAGGACGCGGTGCTGCGCATTGTCAGGACGGTGTTTATAGCGTATAATTATAAAGGGGTAGAAAAGGTCTCCCTGCGCGACAGTTCCTTCCTGGACGACGAAAAGACCTACAACATCTGGACACGCAGTGAACTCGGGGACCTGGGCAGGGAGCTTTTGCCCCTGCGCAAGCCGGGGTTCTGATAGCCGGTAAAGCAGGCCGTTCAGCGGAGCAGGCCGTTCCGTGGAGCAGGCTGTCCGGCGAGGCAAGTTGTTCTTTGAGATAACGGGGGTGAAAGGGCTCGACTTGGGTTTGTTCGGTCGAGGGAGCATGTAGAGGTGGCAAGGCGGCCTCTTTAAACACCTTGCACAAACAAAACAACGCAGAGTCAAATCAGCGTTTGCTGGCAGAGGCGAACGCGATCGTCACTCCTGTGCTCGAAGCCGGGCAACCGGCTGAGGCGGAGAGCTTGCTCTCCAGCCCTCAGAGCGCAGGGTTGATGGTTGCGCCCGCTGCGCCGGCGCTAGCTCTCGTTCAATAAAACGAGACCACGTCCCTGCCTTGCCTGGCGGCAGGATGACGTGCCGGTTACAGGCTGGTCCTGTTGATGCGCCTCTGGTCAATGGGATAAGAACTGCAGAGGCCCGCTGATCCGGATCCTGTCTTTCGGAGCCGGCTCGGTTCAACAAAAGAGAGACTAAACATGTAGCGCCTCCGATTGGAGAACGCAAGGACGCGGGTTCGATCATAAGGTCGAGGTCCGGAGCGATCCGGATCGAAAAACCTGGCTTACATCAGGGAAACCCTACCGTCGGTCCATCCGGCGCGGGCGATCCTGAGGGGTGCAAGCCCTGCAGAGACTGCTTCATGTCATCCCACGGTTGAGTTCGCGGGGTGCCAGGGAGCGATAGACGGCCCGCCGCCGCGCGCCAGCGCAGCGGCAAGCAGCCGCCTATAACACGCCAGGCCCCCTGCCGCTTGTCGCAACCGGGTTGCAACGAATTTTCCTGTCGTAACGCGGTTGCGGCGGGTTTAGTGAGGCGGGGGTGAAGAGATAGTCCACGCTGGCCCGAAAGGGCCAGGTCACGTGTCCCGCCACCTCCACCATCTTGCCGCCTCCGGCGGCAAGAGGTGGCGCCGAGGCCTCTGGTCTCGGCGCACTCTTTGATCTTGCCGCCTCCGGCGGCAAGAGGTGGCGCCGAGGCCTCTGGTCTCGGCGCACTCTTTGATCTTGCCGCCTCCGGCGGCAAGAGGTGGCGCCGAGGCCTCTGGTCTCGGCGCACTCTTTGATCTTGCCGCCTCCGGCGGCAAGAGGTGGCGCCGAGGCCTCTGGTCTCGGCGCAC
>CAZDLS010000086.1:0-7343 GCA_964506425.1 uncultured Planctomycetia bacterium
CGCCGAGCAGCGCGTCGCAAACCGAAGCAGACGGCGAAAAACTTCGTCTGACGGGGGAGGAAGCCCCGTCCGGACGCTATGCGGGGCCGACGAAGCGGACGCAGTTCTTGCCGCCGGCCTTGGCCGCGTACAGGGCCTTGTCCGCGGCCTCGATGAGCGCCTGGGCGGTATCCGCGTCCTGCGGAAAGATGGCGACGCCCACGCTGATACTGACCTGGAGCGTCTCGTCGTAGGCGCGCACCGGCTGCTCGGCCACGCCCCGGCGGATGCGCTCGGCCAGGATCCCGGCGCCCTCGCGGCCGGTCTGGGGTGCCAGGACCATGAACTCCTCCCCGCCGTAACGGCCGATCATGTCCACCTCGCGGATCTCATGCCTGACGCGCCGGGCCACCTCGCAAAGGATAGAGTCACCGACGAGGTGACCGTGCATGTCGTTCACCGCCTTGAAGTCGTCGATGTCGATCATCATAAAGGTCAGGCTAATGCCGTAGGCCCGGGCGCGCGCGACCTCTTCGTCGATGCGCTCCGACGCGTAGCGCCGCGTCGCCGTCCCCGTCAGGCTGTCTGTCACGGCCAGCTCCTGCACCGCATGGTAGAGGCGCGCCCGGCGCAGACCGCGGGCAAACTGCCTCACGAGGATCATGGCATGCGGGTAATCCTGGACGCTCATGCCGCGGATATGGATACTGCCCAGCCACCCCTCCTTATCGCCGAGCGCAAAGACCGTCTCCTGACCGCAGACCGCCGACACCCCCTCGGGCTCGTCCGTCAGGACGCAACCGGTGTAAGGGGCTATCACCTTGAGATTGTCGCAAAAACGCTTCCAGAGCTCCTGCTCCTCAAGCGTGGCGCAGACGTCACGGGCCGCCTCGTAGATCCGCACCGTCTGGGCGAGGCGCTCGCCCATCACCGCCAGATCCGCGTCGGCGTCGCGCCGCACCTCAGCCAGCTTTTCGAGCTGACAGCGCAGGTCGACGCCCTGCCGGTCCACTTGGCCCCCCCACCGCTTCAGAAACCTCCGGAAGGACAAAAGGCCCAGGGTCCCGGAGAGGACCATGATGATAAGGTTCAGCACGCACATACGCGGTTGCGTCCCTTTCTCTTGGCCGTGAGCAGCGCCTCGTCGGCCAGCCTCAGGAGTTCGTTCTGGTCCGGTGCGTCCTGAGGAAAAGAGGCCACGCCGATGGACACGGTGGCGCGCAGCGTCCGGCGCCTTAACGAGATATCCTTGGTCTCCAGCGCCCGGCGCAGGCTCTCGGCCAGGCGCACGGCCTCGGCCTTGACGACGTCAGGCAGTCCGATGGCAAACTCCTCCCCGCCGTAACGAAAGACCACCGCCCCCGGAACGCAAAAGTAGGACTTGAGCACCCCCGCGATCCTCTGCAGGACGACGTCGCCGGCCGTGTGGCCCAGCGTGTCGTTCATCTGTTTGAAGTGGTCGATGTCGATCATCAAGAGCGACAGCGAAGAGCCGGACCGCTCCACCCGCGCCATCTCCTCTTTCAAACGGCGCAGGCCGAAGCGGCGCAGGGCCAGCTGCGTCAGGGCGTCCGTCTGGGAAAGCTCCTGCATGTGGCCGAGATACAGCGCGTTCTCCAGCGCCAGGTGGGCGATATCCCCGCAGATCGCCAAGAGACGCAGGTCATCGGCCTCAAAGCGGTGGGCGGCCGTCGACTCCAGGCGCAGGATGCCCAGGAACCGCTGGGCGGTCTCGAAGGGCACGCTGATCAACGACGCCAGCGGCCGCTCGATCCCGGCACCGATCGCGTCGGTATTGAAACGGAAGTCCGTCGTCACGCTTTCGACAAGGAGGGGCTGGGCGTGACGCAGGACCCATTGGTCAAAGGCGTCGCCGGTCTTATGCTTGATGCGGGCGTCCGGCGGCTCGCAGAAGGTCGCCCGCAGTTCGAGGCGCCGTGTCGTCTCGTTGACGAGATACAAGAGCGCCCGCCCCGTGTTCTCGAAGAGCCTCAAGACCTCGTGCACGACGGTGTCGCACAGGTCGTCGAGCCGGACCGCCTCGTTGAGGCGCGCCGAGAAGGCCTCCAGGTCTTCGTAGCTGCGGATCTTCTTTTTCAGGGATTCCTTGAGGACGGCCGAGCGGCCGATGTCACGCTCGGCGGTGTGCGTCTCTTCCTGCAGCAGCTCGTTTTGGAGCAGGACGACCGTGCGCCGGGAGCGCTGACGGGCAAAGAGGACGTAGGCCGCCAGGAGGAACGCGGCGGCAAGCCCCAGGAGGGGCAGGGTGACAACGGGATGACCGGCGACGCAAAAAAAGAAAGACGCGGCAAAGACAAGGCAGGCGCCGGGAAGGATGAAGGCGGCAGACGTCTCAGACAATGGTCTCTTGTGTCTCGGCATTGAAAAAGTGGACCTTGCCCATGTCGAAAACGAGGTCCATGTCTTCATTGACCGCGGGCCGGTCGTGGGCCCCGACACGCGCGACGAAGGTGTGGCGGCTCGTCTTGAGGTAGAGATAGACCTCGGAGCCCATGGGTTCGACGACCTCGCAGGTGGCGCGCACGATGTTCTCGGCCGGCGTCTCGGAGACGAAAAGCCTGTCGTAGACGTCCTCGGCGCGGATGCCGAGGACCACCTCTTTATCGAGGAAGCGCGCCATCGTCGCCTCCATGTCCTTGACGACACGGACCCGCAGGTCCCCCTCGTCGAAGTACAGGCGGCCGTTGTCCCCGACAAGACGGCCGGTCAAAAAGTTCATGGGCGGGGAGCCGATGAACGAAGCGACGAATCTATTGACGGGCTTGTCGTAGACCGTGAGGGGGTCCGCCACCTGCTGGACCACGCCGTCGATCATGACGGCGATGCGGTCGCCCATGGTCATGGCCTCCGTCTGGTCGTGGGTGACGTAGATCATCGTGGTCTGGAGCTTGATGTGCAGCTTGTGGATCTCGGTGCGCATCTGGACGCGCAGCTTGGCGTCGAGGTTGCTCAAGGGCTCATCGAACAAAAAAACCATGGGCTTGCGCACGATCGCCCGGCCCACCGCGACGCGCTGGCGCTCGCCTCCGGAGAGCTCCCGGGGCTTGCGCGCGAGATAGTGCCTGATCCCGAGGATGTCCGCCGCGTCGTGGACGCGGCGCACGATCTCGGACTTGGGATACCGGCGCAGGATGAGGCCAAAGGCCATGTTCTCGAAGACCGTCATGTGGGGATAGAGGGCGTAGTTCTGGAAGACCATCGCGATGTCGCGATCTTTGGCGGGGATGTCGTTGACCACGCGGTCGCCGATGCAAATGGTGCCTTCGGAGATATCTTCGAGGCCCGCGATCATGCGCAGGGTGGTCGACTTGCCGCATCCGGAGGGCCCGACGAGGACGAGGAACTCCTTGTTCTCGACCCCCAGGCTGACGTTGTCCACGGCGCGCACGTTGCCAGGATAGACCTTGCTGACGTTCTTTAGACTGACCTGGGCCATGACCGTCCTGTCTGTCACCCCAAATAATCGATGAGCCGGTGCAAGCACTCCTTCAACTCCTTGCGCGGCACGATCATGTCGATGAGGCCGTGCTCCAGCATGAACTCCGACCGCTGGAACCCCTCCGGGAGCTTCTGGCGCGTCGTCTGCTCGATGACGCGCGGCCCGGCAAACCCGAGCAGGGCCCTGGGTTCGGCGATGATGATATCGCCCAGGCCTGCGAAAGAGGCCATCACCCCGCCCATCGTCGGGTTGGTCAAAATGGAGATATACAAAAGCCCCGCGCCGTGGTGCCTCCTCAGGGCCGCCGAGGTCTTGGCCATCTGCATCAGGCTCAGGATCCCCTCATACATGCGGGCCCCGCCGCCGGAGCCCGAGACGATCACGAGCGGCAGCTTCTTGCGGATGGATTGTTCGATGGCCCGCGTCACCTTCTCGCCCACGACCGAGCCCATGGAACCCATGATGAAGCGCGAATCGGTCACCGCCACCACCGCCTTCTTGCCGAAGACCGCCCCCTCGCCCGTCACCACGGCTTCGCGCAGTTCCGTCACTTTCTGGTCCTCGGCGATCTTCTGCTTGTAGGACTTGACCCCTTTGAACTCGAGGGGGTCGAGGCTCAAGAGACCGGCGTCGTACTCCTTGAAGGTGTCCTCGTCCGTGATCATCTGCAGCCGCTCGAGCGCCGTCATGGTGAAGTGGTGCTGGCACTTGGGGCAGACCCGGAGGTTCTCCTCGAGCGTCTTCTTGTAAAGAGGCTCCCCGCACTCCGGGCACTTCGTCCACAGCCCCATCGGGATCTCGCGCTTGCGGATCTTGACGATGGTATATTTGGGTTTGCTGAAGAAGGGCATCTGCCGTCACCTAGAACTTATGGACCGCCAGGCCGCTCAGGACCTTGGGATAAAAATACGTGGACTTCTGGGGCATGGCCCCGCCGCCGAGCGCGATCGCCCGGATCTGTTCGATACGCGTCGGATTCAAGAGAAAGAGCGCGCTGTAACGCCCCTCGTCCACGGCGGCGACAGCCCGGTCCACCTGGACCTCGTAACGGACCTGTTCGAGGGATATCTTCAGGAAATGGTCGAAGACGATCTTGTGCAAAAGCGCCACGTCGAGCGCGCGGTAATCCTCTGTCGCGTCCGGCAGGACCTGCCGGGGCAGCTTGCGGTCACAGAGCCTGAGCAGGAAATACTCCTTGTCCCGGTAAACACCGAAGACCGCCTCTCCCTTCCCCTGACCCATGGCCGCAACCAGGTCCTTGGAGTCGGCGCGCTTCTCCACGCCAAAGGCCGGCTTGAGCGCCTCGAGGCTGAAGGCCGCCTTCTCCACCAGGCGGTGCGTCGGCAGGATGCAGATCCCTTCATCCTCGAGCGCCGTGAAATAGGTCATGATGAAGTTGTAAGAGTCTTTGAAGGCGGTGCCGAGCTCGCGGCGCTTCTCCCCCCGGAAGAGGCGCGCGACCTCATGGCGGTGGTGGCCGTCGGCGATGAAGACCTCGCGGCCGCTCAGCTCCTTCTTGACCTTTTCGATCAGGGCCGGGTCTGTGACGCGTCCCAGGCGGTTCTCGACCCCCTCAGGGTCGCGGCACGAAGAGGCCGGCTTCCCGGCGCGCATGACGCGGTCCAACAGGCGGCGCACGGTCTTTTTGGGGTCGGAAAAGACCGTAAAGATCGGGCTCAGATTCGCCTCCACGGTGCGGAAAAGGCGCAACCTGTCTTCCTTGGGAGCGGCGTGGGTGTGCTCGTGGGGATAGATGGACACCTTCCCGCCGTCATCATCCAGCCGCATCAGGGCGATGAAGCCCAGCCGGCGCATGGACCGGCCGCTGACGGAGAACTTCTGCTCGATGACGTAGAGCGCGGGCTTCTCGTCCTGAACGAGGATACCGCGGCGTTGCCATTCGTCAAAGTAGGCGCCGGCGCGGGTGTAGCGGTTCTCGGCGGCGGTGTCGGCGCCGAGCTCCCTGCCCAGGATGAGCCGAACGAAGTTATAGGGGTGCTTCTGGTAGAGCGCCTCCTGGCCGCTGCCATCGATGACATCGTAAGGCGGGGCGACCACCAGAGAAAGATCAGTGATATGGTCGGGGTTATAGTGAAGACTGCGAAAGGGTTCGATCTTTGCCATAGCAGAGCCAGATGCCGGCCGCCGCCCCTAGGAGGTCAGCCCCCCAGTCCCAGAGCGAAAATGTCCTTCCCGGAACGAAAAGCTGGTGAACTTCATCACTTAGAGCATATAAGGATACCACAAAAAAAGAGCCCAGTAAAGCGCCAAGCCACCGGTGCCCCAGGCTGACCCGCGCCGCCCGCAAGGTCAAAAAACCGAACGGCAGATACAAGAGGGCGTGCAGCACCTTGTCGCCATGGGGGAATAACGGGAAGGGTCGGGAGCCTTTGAGGGAGGACAAAAAGAAGATGAGCGCCGCATAGGCGCCCACCGGTCCCCATAGGGAAAAGCCCCTGCGCGCTGTCATCAGGAAGGATTTTTCGAACACCCGGCACAGCCCGGCGTATCGCCGGCAGCCGGGCACGCAGGGGCCTTGGGCTGCGACCCCTTGCGGTGATCGGTGGCGTAGAAACCAGCGCCCTTGAAGATGAAGCCCGCCCCGGCCCCGATGAGCCGGACGAGCTTCTTCCTGGAGCACGCGGGGCACGTCTTGATGGCCGCGGCCGTGATCGGCTGCATCTTCTCGAACCGATGCCCGCAGGCCTTGCACTCATACTCGTATGTCGGCATCGCTAAACTCCTTTACCGCTGCTTCGGGCGGGACGAGCCTGCTACCCGGCCTTGACGCCGCGCAGGCGGGCCCACTCCTGCATGAGCTGGCGTTCCTTGGCACTCAGGCCCGTCGGGATATCGACGACGACGCGCACGAGCTCATCACCCCGGTGCCGCGAGCGCACGTCCGGCAGCCCCTTGTCGCGCAGGCGAAAAGTCCGGCCTGACTGCGTGCCGGCCGGCACCTTCATCTTGACGTTACCGTTCAGGGTCGGCACCTGGATCTCGCTGCCCAAAACAGCCTGCGTGATATCAACGTGGACATCGCACATGAGATCGCTTCCATGACGCTCAAAGAGGTGGTGGGGCCTGACATGGATGACCACAAAGAGGTCTCCCCGGCCGGCCTCGGCCGCCTCGCCCTCCCCGCGGATGCGCAACTGCGAACCCGTATCCACGCCGGCAGGGATCTTGACCGATATCTTCTTGGGGACCTTCAGCCGGCCCTGGCCCGCGCACTTGGGGCACGGGGTCGTGATGATCTGGCCCTCACCCCCGCACTTGGAGCAGGTCTGCGAGAGATGAAAGAACCCTTGGGCGACCGTGGTCTGGCCCGCCCCGCGGCAGCGTGGACACGTGGTCTTTCTGCTGCCGGGCTTGGCCCCGGAGCCGCCGCACGTGGGACACATCTCGAGGCGGTTGATGTTGAACGTCTTCTCGACCCCGGCCGCCGCCTCTTCCAGCGTCACCTCGGTCTGGACCTGCAGGTCCCGCCCCCGGCGCGCGCCCCCGCCGCCGAAGCCGCCTCCCCCGCCGAAGAGCGCCTCAAAGATCGAACCGCCAAAGCCGCCCCCGCCGCCAAAGCCGCCCCTGCCGAAACCGCCGCCGGCGCCGAAGACCTCCTCAAAGATGCTCGAGAAGTCGGCGCCGCGGAAGATGTCCTCGGTCGAATAACGCTGGTCGATACCCGCATGGCCGTACTGGTCATACAGGGCTCGCTTTTTCTCGTCCGACAAGACGGCGTACGCCTCGGAGATCTCCTTGAACTTCTCCTCCGCCGCCTTCTTCTCGCTGTCTGCCGCGCGATCCGGGTGATGGGTCATGGCGAGCTTGCGGTAGGCCCGCTTGATCTCCTCCACCGTAGCCTTACGGTCCACGCCCAGGATCTCGTAGTAATCGCGGCTCGTCG
>CAZDLS010000087.1:0-7253 GCA_964506425.1 uncultured Planctomycetia bacterium
GATTCTTGCTGCCCCGCTCCAACAGCGCACCGGCCGGCCAAAAGGGGGGCGGCGTTGCGATCGCCGTTGCGGGCGTCTCCGGCGCCTTTCGCGCCTTGTGGCCTGATCTATCGTCGGACGCGGTCCCGCGTCCGTGAAGCGCCTGTATCATAGCGTCCTGTCATAACACGGGGAGGATCACCATGAACATGACCTTATTATTCGTCCGAGTTCTTTTTCTCGTCTGCTGCACGCTGGTCGGCTTCCAGGTGGGCGATGCCAACAACATCAACGTCCTGGTGACGACGCTCGCCGGTTTCGGCATAGGCCTCTTGATCATGATCCTCGAGGTGGGGATGCGCGGCGTCTCCGTGCGGGGCTTGTCCAGCGCCGTCTTCGGCCTCGTCCTGGGGTTGGTCATCGCGCGCCTGTTGACGCAGGCCCTCTTCACGCTCTTCCCCCTCGATACCTCCATGTCGGATGTCACCGCGTACCTCTTGACCCTCTCCTTCTCTTATATCGGGATGGCGATCGCCCTGCGCGGCCGCGACGAGTTCAACCTGATCATCCCGTATGTCAAGTTCCGGCGTACGGACCAGGTGGCCGACACGGTGCTTCTGGACACGAGCGCGATCATCGACGGGCGTATCGCGGACATCATCAAGTCGAGCTTTCTGGAGGCGCGGATCGTCGTGCCGCGTTTCGTGTTGAAGGAGCTGCAGGTGATCGCCGACTCCGCCGATGCCGTCAAGCGCCAGCGCGGCCGCCGGGGCCTGGAGGTCCTGCACATGATGCGCAGCGACAGCCGCTTCAATCTGATGATCCACGAGGAAGACTTTTCGGAGATCGCGGACGTCGACGCCAAGCTGGTGAAGCTCGCCAAGGTCCTGGAGGCGCGCATCGTCACCGTCGACTTTAACCTCAACCGGATCGCGGAGCTGCAGAACGTCAAGGTCCTGAACATCAACGAGCTGGCCAACTCGCTGCGCGCCGTCGTCCTGCCGGGCGAGTCCATCGAGGTCAAGCCCATGAAAGAAGGCAAGGAGCACAACCAGGCGGTGGCGTATCTCGAGGACGGGACGATGGTGGTCGTCGAGGACGCGCGGCGTTTCATCGGCCAGACGGTCAAGGTGATGGTGACCTCCGTTCTGCAGACGCAGGCCGGCCGCATGGTCTTTGCCAGGCCGGAGACCACAGGGCGATGAGCAGGATCACGGCCCTGGTGCCGGCGGCGGGGGTGGGGGCGCGCATGAACGCTGCGTCTGCCAAGCCCCTCTTGGCGCTCAAGGCCCGGCCCATCGTCCTCTATGCCCTCGAGACGCTCCAGCAGCATCCCTTGATCGAGGAGATCGTTCTGATCTTTCACAAGGAGCGCCTCGAAGAGGCGCGGGCCCTCGTGAAGAGGTATAAGCTGTCCAAGGTGGTCCGGGTCATCGCGGGCGGGGCCACGCGCAAGGACTCGGTCCGTAACGGCCTGGAGGTCGTGCCCCACCGCACCGAGCTCGTCGTGATCCACGACGGGGTCAGGCCCTTCGTCGATGAGGCGAGCATCACGCGCGTGATCGAGGCCGCGCGGGAGGGCGGGGCCGCGGTCCTGGGCGTGCCGGTGAAGGCGACGGTCAAGAGGGTGGACAGGCGCCAGGAGGTGGACGCGACCCTCCGGCGCGACGAGCTCTGGGAGATCCAGACGCCTCAGGTCTTTGAGCGCGAGCTCATCCAGAAGGCCTACCTGCGCGCACACCGGACCGCCGCGCCCGACGACGCCGCGCTCGTCGAGTTGATGGGCAAACGCGTCCGGGTCGTGATGGGTTCCTATTTCAACATCAAGATCACGACCCCGGAGGACATGGTCCTCGCTGAGGCGATCGCCGCCTTCCGCGCCCTGGAGACGTGAATTAAGCATCGTTGCGGCCGGCACGACCATTGCCCTTCTCGGGTATGCTCGTCCGGCCCCACCGAGGCCGGACTTCGCTCCGTGTTCGCTCGCCTCCGCTCTCGCGGGAAGGCAAGTGGCGGCGAACCGTGGCCGCTCCGGCGGCGAACAGGCCCCTCGAAGGGCAATGGTCGTACCGGCCGCTAAGCACAGCTTATTATGGAAACGGACGTGAGGGTGGGGATCGGGTATGACATCCACCGCTTTGCGCGGGGGCGCAAGCTCGTGCTGGGAGGGGTCACGGTCCCGTACAAGAAAGGGCTCCTGGGGCACTCGGATGCGGATATCGTCGTGCATGCGGTCTGTGATGCGCTTTTGGGTGCTGTCGCGCGGGGCGATATCGGAAAGCACTTTTCGGATTCGGACAAGAGATATAAGGGGATCTCAAGCCTTGTCTTGCTCGGGCGCGTGGCCGGGATGTTGAAGAAGGCCGGTTACCGGGTGGGTAACGTCGATGTGATGTTGTTGTTGGAGGCTCCCCGCATCAGCGGGTACCGGCGCCGGATGTGCGCGAACGTGGCGCGGGCGCTGGGCGTCGGCGCCGGCCGCGTGAGCGTCAAGGCGACGACCCAGGAAGGCGTGGGCGCGATCGGCAGGAACGAGGCGGCGGCGGCGTATGCCGTGGCCGCGGTCTATAAAGGCCCCGTGCCGCAGGGAGGAAAGGGGTAGCTCTATGTTATGCCTTTTACAGATATTGCTGGTCGGGACCATCCTGGTCCTGGCGTGGATCGTCTTCCTCTTGATCGTGTTCCGCCGGGAGATCGACGCGATCTTCGAACGCGACCCGGCGGCCCGCAATCCCCTGGAGGTGGTCCTTTCTTATTCGGGCCTGCACGCCGTGGTCTACCACCGTTTTGCCCACGCGCTTTTCAAGGCGCGCGTGCCCCTTGTCCCGCGGCTTGTCTCGCAGGCGGCCCGTTTCCTGACGGGGATCGAGATCCACCCCGGCGCCGATATCGGCGAGGGGCTCTTCATCGACCACGGGATGGGGGTCGTCGTCGGCGAGACGACGGTGATCGGCAAGAACGTCACGCTCTTTCAGGGCGTGACGCTCGGGGGGACCGGCAAGGAAAAAGGCAAGCGCCATCCGAACATCGGCGACAACGTGGTCGTGGGCACCGGCGCCAAGGTCCTGGGCAACATCACGATCGGCGACAACGCCTACATCGGGGCGAACGCCGTGGTCCTGAAGGACGTGCCGGCCAACTCCACGGTCGTCGGCGTGCCGGGCCGCATCACGAAGCAGGAGGGACGCAAGATCGACGTCGCCCTCGACCACATCCATGTCTTCGATCCCATCAAGCAGGCGCTCGAAGAGCTGGAAGAGCGCATCAGGACGCTCGAAAAAAAGAAATAACATGACCCTGTCTTTTTACAACTCCCTGACGCGGGAAAAGGAGCCCTTTACGCCCTGCGTCCCCGCCGAGGTCAAGATGTACACCTGCGGCGTGACGGTGTACGACGAGTGTCACGTCGGCCACGCGCGCAGCCTCTTCATCTTCGACGCCTTGAAGAGGTACCTGGAGTACCGCGGCTACGAGGTGAAGCTCGTGCGCAACATCACGGACGTCGACGACAAGATCATCAACCGGGCCCTGGAGGAGAAGGCGGGGTTCGACGCCATCCGCACGCGCTACCTTCAGGCCTACGAACGCGACCTGAAGGCGCTGGAGATCGACAAGGCGGACTTTGAGCCCTGCGCGACCGACAACGTCGTGTACATGATCGATCACGTCAAGCGTCTGGAGGCCAAGGGGATGGCTTACGCCGTCGACGGCGACGTCTACTTCTCGGTGCGCTCGTTCCCTTCTTACGGCCGGCTCTCGGGCCAGAGCATCGATGAGATGTTGACGGCCGTGCGCATCGAAAAGGACGACAAGAAGCGCGACCCCCTGGACTTCGCGCTCTGGAAGAGGTCGAAGGAGGGGGAGCCCTCCTGGAAGAGCCCGTGGGGACCGGGCCGGCCGGGGTGGCACATCGAGTGTTCGACGATGAGCATGCGTTTTTTAAGGACCGAGACGCTCGACATCCATGCCGGCGGCCGGGACCTCATCTTTCCGCATCACGAGAACGAGATCGCGCAGGCCGAGGCCCTCACCGGCAAGCCCTTTGCCAAATACTGGATCCACCACGGCCTTTTGACGATCGACGGCCGAAAGATGTCGAAGTCCCTGGGCAACTTCGTCACCATCCAGGACGCGCTCAAGAAGGTGGCACCCAACGTCCTCAAGCTCTTTTTTTTGCAGGCCCACTACCGCTCCCCCATGGACTTCACACTGGGGGGCCTGACGAAGACGGGCAAGGCCTTTGAGAAGATACAGACCTTTGTCGATCGCGTCCAGCTCATCCAGGACCAACAGGGTCTCTCCGGTGCGGGGGAGGACGCCGGCGCGCCGGATGAGGAGATCGTGGAGCGACGGCAACGATTTGAGGAGGCCGTCGATGACGACTTCAACACGGCCCAGGGGGTGGCTGTCCTCTTCGACCTCGTGAACCTCGGTAATACGTTCTTGGACGCCGGGGACCAGAGGGCGGCGGCGCAGACGGGCCGGGCGCTCGTCACGCTGGCCGCGGCCGTCGGATTGAAGCTGCAGCCGACCCATCGGACGCGGCAGGCGGCGGGCGGGCAGCGCATCAAGGTGGCGGACCCGTCGAAGATGACCATCACCGAAGCGGCGGCCGGGGAGCTGTTGGCCGAGCGCCGGGCCGCGCGCCGGCGCAAGGACTTCCGGCGCGCCGACGAGATACGCGATCATCTGGCGCAGCAGGGCATCGTCATCGAAGATACGGAAACGGGCGCATGAAACGCGGATTTTTTATCACCTTCGAAGGGGCGGAAAAGAGCGGCAAGAGCACGCAGGCGCGCCTCTTGTGCGCGTACCTGCGGCGCGAGGGACACAGGCCGCTCTTTATCCGTGAGCCGGGCTCGACCGTCATCGGCGAAAAGATCCGGCGGCTCTTGCTCGATAAGCGCAACGGCCGCATGTCGGTCACGGTGGAGATGCTGCTTTACATGGCGGCCCGGGCCCAGATCGTCGAAGAGGTCATCCGGCCGGCCCTGGCGCAGGGCAAGACCGTCGTCTGCGACCGGTTCCTGGATTCGACGATCGCCTATCAGGGTTTTGGCTGCGGCCTGGCCGTCGGGCCTATCCGGCATCTCGGCCGCCTCGTCACCGGAGGTCTCACCCCGGACCTGACGCTCTTGCTTGATTTCCGGCAGAGCGGGGAACATCTTAAGAACGAAAAGGCGCGCGACCGGATCGAGGCGCGTCCGGACGCCTTCCACCGGCGCGTGAAGAAGGGCTACAAGACCCTTGCCGCGCAGGAGTCCCGGCGCATCAGGGTCGTGCGCGTGCGTGATGACCGGTACGCCACACAGGCGCGCATCCGCGCCCTCGTCGATATATGTCTTTCAGGGAGATCGTCGGCCAAAGGGAAGCGGTAGGATTCTTGCAAGCCGCTTACGGGAGCGGGCGCCTGGCGCACGCGTATCTTTTCGTCGGGCCCACGGGCGTGGGCAAGGCCAAGGCCGCCCGCGCCTTTGCGCAGCTGCTTTTGTGCGAGCGGCCGCAGGAGCAGACCGCCTGCGGGACGTGCGCGGCGTGCGGCAAGGTCGCGGCGGGCCGGCATCCCGACCTGAAGGTCCTGGAGCCTGACGGGGAGTTCATCAAGATCGAGGCGGTCCGCGAGGCCGGACGGTTCGCGGGCCTTAAGCCCTTTGAAGGCCGGCATAAGGTCCTGATCCTTGATCCGGCCCACGCGATGAACGAGGAGGCGGCCAATGCCCTCCTGAAGACCTTGGAGGAACCCGCTGCGCAGACGACGCTTATCCTGACCGCCGAGGACATCCGCCGGCTGCCGGGGACGGTCGTCTCCCGCTGCCAGCGTGTCCTCTTCGGGGCCTTGGCGCCGCAGGAGCTTCAGGCGCTCCTCGTCGAGCGGCTGGGGATGGAGCGCGGTGCGGCCGTCACGCTGTCGCGGCTTTGTGGCGGCAGCGCCGGGGAGGCCATGCGGTTCTACGAAGACGCGGTCCTCGCCCGGCGCGATTCCCTGTTGCAGTTTCTCTCCAGTGAGGGACCGATGAAGGAGGCCGGGGTGTTGACCGGCGACCGGGAGGGCACGCTGCGTCTGTTGCGGGCGCTGGCGATATGGTACCGCGATCTCTTGGCGTTGAAGGTCTCCGGGTCCGCAGAACTTTTGATGCAGCCGGACGCCGGCGCCGCGCTGGAGCGCGCCGGCCGGCAGATGCCGACATCCGCTATCCTTCGGTCGCTGGCGGTGATCGCCCGCACGAGCCAGGATGTCAGATATCACGCGAACATGCGCCTGGCCCTTGAAGAGATGAGGACACAATTATGGACGTTATCGCACACGTAAGACTGCGGGACATGGGGCCGGTCATCTGCTACCGGGCCCATGACATGACCCTGAAGAACGGGGACACGATCATCGTCGAGGTGGACCGCGGCACCGATTACGGCCAGGTGGCCACGGACCCCGTCCTGGTCGAACAAACGGACCCGTCGGTCAAGAAGATCGTCCGGTTGGCGACCGAGAAGGACCTGCGGCAGATCGAGGAGAACCGCCAGCGGGCCAAGGACGCCTCGCGCACGTGCGCCCGCAAGATCGGCGAGCACAAGCTCGAGATGAAGCTTGTCGGCGCCGAGTACGCCTTCGACCGCTCCAAGATGCTCTTCTACTTTACGGCCGAAGGACGGGTGGATTTCCGCGAGCTCGTCAAGGACCTCGCGAAGGCGTTCCGGGCGCGCATCGAGCTGCGCCAGATCGGCGTGCGCGACGAGGCCAAGATGCTCGGCGGGTTCGGACCGTGCGGCCGCGAGCTGTGCTGCTGCCGGTTCCTGAGGGACTTCGAGCCCGTCACCATCAAGATGGCCAAGGACCAGAACCTGTCCCTCAATCCGCCGAAGATATCGGGTCTCTGCGGCCGCCTCATGTGCTGCCTCTCCTACGAGCACAAGTTCTATAAGGAGGTGTCGCGCGGCCTGCCGCGCGAAGGCGAGCGCATTGACACGCCGGAGGGGCGCGGTAAGGTCTCTTCCGTCAACATCTTCAAGCGTCAGGCGGCGGTCCTCCTGGAGGATGGCAAGATGATCCACCTTTTATTCCCGGCGGCCGCCGGCCGGCCGAAGGTCCTCAAAAAGGAAGCATGATCCCGAAGGCCTATTACGTCACAACGCCCATTTATTACGTCAACGGCCTGCCCCACATCGGCCACTCCTACACGACGATCGCCGCGGACGTTCTGGCGCGCCACAAGCGTCAGAACGGCTTCGTGACGTTCTTCCTGACGGGGACGGACGAGCACGGCCAGAAGGTCCTG
>CAZDLS010000088.1:0-6997 GCA_964506425.1 uncultured Planctomycetia bacterium
GGAACTGGTCCACGACGCCCTCCCGGGGCGCGCACAGGACCTCGACGCGGCGCTGCCGCCGCGCATAACGTCCCCGGAAGCTCTCCGAAAAAAACCCGACGCCCTGCCCGTCCTCCTTGACGACGATCGGCCCGTCGCGCCGGGCAGGCCGCCCGAAACGGACGTTCACGGTCACGGCATCCGGTGCGCGGCCGCACACCGCAAAGGGCGCGTAACGGACCGGCCTCGCCTCAACAGCGTGCGACGCCGGCACGACGAGACATAAAGGGATACCCGCGATGGAAAAGGTCTGCCGATGCGGCGCGCGACTTTTCATAGGGGTATATTATCACAGATCGCAGCTGTCCGAAAGCCCTTAGCGCAGGACACCCCGGAGCGCCGCTGCGGCGATGCGTCCGCACCGCGGGAAAAAAGAGAACCCGCCGCGCCCCCTTCCCGGACGCGGCCGTAACAGCACATACCACAAGAAAAGAAAGCGGCGCACGACGCCGCGGACGGAAAAAAAACACAGCCCCTCTCCGAAGACCTCTGTGCGCCGCTCCTGCTCAAGGACCCTCAAGGAACGGCGCTCCCACGCATTCAAAGGCCGGCGCCGGCTCAAGCTCTCGAGAACGCCCTGAGGGACACACAGGAACCGTTGCGCGCTCACATAAGACAATAAAAAAAAGACGGGTTGGGCAAAGTTACGCCGCAAGGCGGCTTCCAGCAGAGCATCCCAGTCAAACGGACCCGCCGGAGACGTCTGCGTGAGAAAGACGGCGTCCATGAACCAGACGAGGCGCGCGTAGGAGTGTTCCTGCGCGTGCAGGGCGCAGGCGATGCATTCGTGGACACGGTCCAGACAGCGCGCATATCGGCCTGCCGGCTGCCAGGCCAGACTCGTGCCCCATACCCGCTCATCGCGCAGCGAGAGACCAAACTCAGGGTCTGATGTCTGCAAAAAACCGGCCGTGTCCAAATGGACATCCAGATAAACGGGACCGTCCTGGAAAAAAAGGGGGAAGACAGGATGAGGCCGCATCCCCAGATCGCTCAGCAGCCCGCGGACGCGCAGGGCGTCCTCGCGATAAAAAAGCAGGTCGATGTCCGTCGCCGGACGCATGCCGGCAGCCGGATAGACGTCGCGTATCAGGCGCGCCCCGCGCAGGATGACGACCGGCAGCCGCCGCTCTTCGCAGGCAGCGACAATACGGTCGGCCCACCGCGCCAGGACCATGTTGCGGCCGGTCACCGCCGTGTACTCATCCTCCAGGACCTTCCAAGCAGCGGACGCGACCCGGATGCGGCCCTGCTCCTCTTGCAGGCACCGGTACACCGCGCCCGCGATCCCTTCACGAAAGACCTCCTCCAGGAACGTCGCGCGGCACAGCGCGGCCCCAAGCGTCCCGCGCTCCTCGGGCCTTACAACCGCGCGCAGTATATCAACGGGTCTATGCTGCATCTTCACGAAACCGTCCGGCGGCACGCCTTCCCAAGAACGATGACGGCGGACTTGATCTTGTGTGCGCATCGATATGCCGCTATCCCCAGGAAAAACCGGGCCTTCGCGCACGGGTCCTTGTCCAGGGCCGCGTCCGGATGAAAGAAGATCCGCGGCTGCCCCAGCGAGACGGCGCGCACGCGGCCCAGACACTGTTCCAACGGCATCGGTTCGTCCTGGCGGCCGGTGGCATCTGCGGCCGTGATCAACGTCCGTGCGCTCCGGCGCACGACGCGGTGACAGACCAAATGCCTGCCCGCCACGCCGACCACCACATCCCCTGCGGCGGCGTCCCGGCCGGCGAGCGCGACCACGAGGACGTCATCGCCGTCCTTCAAGAAAGGATGCATCGAGCCGCCGCGCAGCGCCAGCCACACCGAACCGTACCGGGACAGGTGCTGCCGCAAGACCTCTGCGCGGACTTTATCCAGGGAAAAAGGGACGGCTCGATACGGCGTCTTATAAGGCATCTTGTGTCTCGGGCGGGGAGCCGGGGGCCTCTTGCTGCAAGGCCTCAAGGGCTGCTTCCAGGCGGGCGAGGCGCTCTTCCAGGGCAACGACCCTGGTCTCCATCTCTTTGCGTAGTCTTTCGATCCTGAGCGCCACGTACGAATCGATGTCCAGGGGTTGGTAGACGCCGTCCTTCTTGACGATGGGCCGGTCCTCTTCGACGTCGAACGTGAGACCCTCGACGGTCTTGGCAACGCGGCGGGTCTCGTAGTCTTTAGGCTCTTGCGCCTGCGGGCCTGCTTCACCGTCCTGCGCCTTTGTCTCGGCCAAAGGCATAAAAAGAAAAAGGAGGCACAGGACGAGAGTGCTCACAGCGTTGTCGAGACACCTCATGCCCCTGCCTCCCTCACGGTGAACAAGGTGAAGCCCCGATCACAGAAAACGTTGCGCCGGGCCCTCAGATGCGGGATATAAAGACCAGGACGCCGACGACCAGGATGGCGATCCCCATGGCCCGGTAATTGTTGTCCGCAAGGTTCATCCACGGATGGGCCTTGATCTTCGCGATGGGGGTCAGAAAGATGTACACGGCCTTGGCGATCCCGGCCAGCCCCAAGAGGACGATCAACCACGCCAAGGCGCTCGCCGAAGCACAAAAGAGAAGAAAGATACCCAGGAAAAGCGGCAGCAACCCGAGGAGGCGCGGCTCCTTGATCGAAAGCATCTTGTTCGCCACCTTCATCACTTTTTTCGGGGACAAGATCAGCATGATCCCCTCGATGATAAAGAGAAGACTCACCAAAAAAAGAAAGAAACTCCCCATACCCCCTCCTATCGTTTGTACGTCCCTGTCACCGTGGCCTTGTCCAAGACGTGCGGCTGCATCGCCGCCACGACCTGCTCCTTGCGCACCGGCCCGCTCAGGACGAGCGGCGCGTCGAGCGCATATAAGGTAAAAATATAGCGGTGCCGCTTGCCCGGCGGCGGACACGGCCCGCCGTAGCCGAACCGCTGAAAATCATTGAGCCCCTGGCGGCTGCCGTCATCCAGGACCTCGGCGGCGGGGACACCCTGCTCCAGCTCCCGGGCCGCCGCCGGGATATTATAAAGGACCCAGTGCACCCACGTGCCGGTCGGCGCGTCGGGGTCATCGCAGATCAAGACAAAGCTCTGCGTTTGCGGCGGCACGTCCTCCCACGCCACATGCGGAGAGATATTACGGCCGGCGCACGTGAAGACATCGGCGAGGGGCTCCCCCTCGGCCATGTCGCCGCTATGCAGCCCAAGGGCGGATGCCGTCCCGGCCGCCGCGAGCCACACGATCGACCCGATGAGAAAGATCCCCGTGCGTGCCATACCCGTATTTTACCAAATCAAGGGGGCAGTTTCAAAACTATTCGGGAAACAGTTTCAAGCTTGAGACGGGCCCGTTCCCGGGTCGTTCGGGACGGTGCCCAAGGGGTCTGTCCTCAGGCGGCCTTCCAGACCTTCTGCCGGTACTCGGCCACCATGCGGTGCGTGTTGAAGATGCCGGCCTGGACCAGGCAGTCTACCATCATGTCCATCCAGGCCTCCGGATATCCCGCCTCGGCCTTCTTGCCATTATAGTACAGGGTCATGACCTCCTCGAGGGCGGCGTAGAGCGCGGCAGCATCCTCTTCCAGGCGCAGGTCCAGCTGGTCGGTGAATCTCTTGCCGTCGTCCTGATGGCCGAAGAACCGGCCCACGCCCTTGTCCATGGCCTCGATGACCCAGCCGTCGCACGTGCTCAGCTGCACGACGCCGTTGGCCAACGCCTTCATCCCGCTCGTCCCTGAGGCTTCATAAGGCGGCAAGGGGTTATTGAGCCAGACATCCACGCACGCCACGAGGACCTTCGCGATCGAGGTCTCGTAGTTCTCGAGCATGATGATCTTGAGGTTCCCCTCCCCGTCCTTGGCCCCATCGATGTCGTTCATGATCTCATTAATATAGGTAAAGGCCAGGTTGTCGTTCGGATGGGCCTTGCCGGCAAAGAGGACCTGCAGGGGGCCTACGCGGCGGGAGAGCTCTTTAAGGCGTTCCAGGTCATGAAAGAGCAGGCTCGGCCGTTTGTACGCCGCGATGCGGCGCGCCCAGGCGATCGTCAGGACGTCTGGGCGCAGGCGCCAATTTTTCAGGAGCAAGGCCAGGCGCTGCTTGTTCTCCTGGTGGGCCTGCCAAAGCCCGGCGCGAAGATCCCGGTCGCCCTTGAGCTCGGCGACACGGGCCAGCGACCTGGGGTCCTGGCGGACATCGCCCAAGGCCGCGCCAAAGCGTTCGAGCACCCGCAGGACCGGCTCCGAGACCCACGTGGAAAAGTGGATACCGTTGGTCACCGCCTGGATGCGCTCGGCGTACGACGGGAACTGGAGCCGCATGATCTCGCCGTGCTTGCGCGAGACGGCATTGATGGCGCGTGACGTGTTCATGGCCAGGAGCGTCAGGTTGAGCGTCTCGCCCTTCGCCCCCTCGGCGCCGTAGCGGCGCGCGATCGCGGCATCTTCCGGGACAAGCGTCTTGTCGACCTCATCGAAGGCGAACCGGTCGTGGCCCGCCGGGACCGGCGTGTGGCACGTGTAGACGAACTGTTCGCGCAATGCCTCCTGCGCCCCGGCGCCGGCCTGCCTGGCTTTGGCGACGAACGCGAAAGCGGCATGCCCTTCGTTGAGATGATAGAGGCTGACCGGATACCCCAAGACCTCCAGGGCCTTGACGCCGCCCATGCCCAGCAAGACGCGCTGGATCAGCTTGCCCTGGACCACGTCGCTGCGGTAAAGTTGATCGGTATACGTACGGCTCGCCGCGTCGTTCTCCTCGATGTTCGAATCCAACAGGACCAGCGGCACCGCATAATCCCTGCGGAAATTGTACACATAGTATTTCCACAGGCGCAGGCCCACGCTGCGGTCCTTGAGCTCGACCGTCACCTTCTCTTCCAGCGGCACGAGGCCCGGAAACGTCCAAGGGTCCCAGCGCATCTCGTCCGGAAGCTGACCGTACTTGAACCAGAAACGCTGGCGGAAATACCCCTTGTTCCACAGGATGCCGACGGCGACGAAAGGCAGGCGCATGTCGGCCGCCGTCTTCACCGTGTCGCCGGCCAGGACCCCGAGGCCGCCGCTGTAGATGGGCATGTCCAGGAGCGTGGCGTCCGTATTCTTGAGGGAAAAGAGATAATCGCGGACGCGGTCGTTGGAGATGATCTCGTTCTCCGAGATCCGGTTGTCCGCAGAGGCGGGGTGCGCGCTCTGGAAGACGTTGTAACTGTTCGTCGCCAGGCCGTATTCCATGGAGAGGTAGGCGATGGGCTTGTGGACCGCAGAGCGCAACGCCTTCTCACCCTCCAGGATCCCGGCCGCGGGAAAACCGAAGTACGTGTCGTCGTGCACGTCGGCGGCGTAGCGCTCGGCGTACTGCGCGATGCGGACATGTTCCGCCAGGGGGGTCGAGGAGGAAGGCTGTGATACCGGGCTCACGACCCGCTCCTTTCGATGAGGCGGATGTTCTCCAGCCTGCCGGCGGCATCGAATTCCAGATAAACCTTCGGCCCCTGGAAAAAGGCGACGGGATAACGGTACAGGAACACAGATCCCCTCTCCAGGACGGGCCGGCCGTATCGGCTGACGATCGCGGCGCGGGTCGTCCCCATGGCGAGGGCGCCCTGCTCGACGTCGCGCAGGAGCTCGGCGAAGAGGACGCCTTGCGACCTGACGCTGTATTGCAGCGCGTCCTGTTCCTTGCCCAATTCCATCAACGTGCGCAAAGGCTGACCGCAGCCGGCGACGCCGGCCAAGAGCACCAAGAGGGATATCGTACCTCTCCATCCGCGCATGGTCACCTTTGGGACAGGCCGGACCGTTTCTGCTTCAGGGCCGCGTGGACGAACTCCCTGAAGAGCGGGTGGGCCTTGTCGGGTTTTGACTTGAACTCCGGGTGAAATTGGACCGCCACGAACCAAGGGTGCCCCTTGAGCTCGACGATCTCGACGAGCTGGCCGTTCGGGGAGACCCCCGTGATCTTAAGGCCCTTGCGCTCCATGATCCGGCGGTACTTCATGTTGAACTCGTAACGGTGACGGTGACGCTCCGAGATGAGCCGCCGCCTGTAGGCCGATCGGGCGTGGCTGCCGCCGGCAAGGCGGCAGGGATAGGCGCCCAACCGCATCGAGGCGCCCTTGACCGCGACCCGCTTCTGCTCTTCCAGGAGGCTGATCACCGGATGCCGGGTACGGTTATTGAACTCGGTCGAGTTAGCGCCCTTGAGACCGCAGGCGTTGCGGCCGAACTCGATCACCGCCGTCTGCATGCCCAGGCAGATGCCCAGGTACGGGACCTTCCGGGTGCGGGCATGCTGGATGGCCTCGATCTTGCCCTCGATGCCCCGGTAGCCGAAGCCTCCCGGCACGAGGATGCCGTCGATACCGCTAAAAAGGCGCGGGGCGCTTTTTGCGTTCACCTCTTCGGAGTCCACGCGGACGATCTCGACGCGCACCCTGTTGGCGATCCCGCCGTGGACCAGGGCCTCGTAGATGGACTTGTAGGCGTCCTGGAGGGTGATGTACTTGCCGACGACGGCGATGCGGACGCAGCCGTCGGGCGCCTTCAGGACGTCCACGACGTTCTTCTTCCAGGACCTCAAGACGCTCTTGCGGGAGTCGAGCTGCAGGAAGTTCAATATGAGGTCGTCGAGCGCGTCCTTCTTGAAGGTCAGGGGCACCTCGTAGATATGCTTGACGTCCAGGGCCTCGACGACCGCGTCCTCAAAGACGTTGCAGAAGAGCGCGATCTTCTGCTTGACGTCGTGCGCGAGCGCCTTTTGCGAGCGGCACAGGAGGATCTCCGGCTGGATGCCGATCTCGCGGAGCTTGCCCACGCTGTGCTGCGTGGGCTTGGTCTTGATCTCCTGCGCGGAAGGGATATACGGCACCAGCGTCAGATGGATATTGAGGGCGTTCGACGGCCCCATCTCCTGCTTGAGCTGGCGGATCGCCTCGAGGAACGGCAGCCCCTCGATGTCGCCGACCGTGCCGCCGACCTCGACGATCAC
>CAZDLS010000089.1:0-6986 GCA_964506425.1 uncultured Planctomycetia bacterium
AAATCGACTATCGTATCTGCGATATCCGTGGGCCGTAAAAACCGGGTGCCGCCGATCTTGAGGTCCAAAAAGGCCAAATTCAGCTGGTTATCAAGCTGTTGCCCTCTGCTCTCCGCAACGACTATCCCCTTCTCTCTGTTTCTCTTCAAAAACATAATATAGCGCTCAAGCACCACTTCCAGCGATAAAAGATAAGGATCTATCGCATTCTTATAATGCTTGACGTGCTCATTCTTATCGTCGATGCAAGCGATGAGCTCAAAATCGATATCCTGTATGATCTTGTTAAGGCCGAAATAGAACTTCTCCCGGAAGGACTTATCACATAGATTTCCAAAACAGCCTTTATTCCTTGTGTAATCCGCCAGGTGCAAAACAATGTTTTTGTCGTCAAACATTTCCGCCTTGAGATTCGTGAACGCCGGGGCCAAAACGTCATGCTCATGCTCCTCGTCCATAATGCAGCCGGCCAGGACAAAAATGGGATATTCGGGATCGAGATGGATCAGATCATGATCGCCCGACTCATCCAAGTATAGGACTTTCATGCGTTATCCGTTTTCGGTAGGCACGTTTTGGGCACAGCGTGGATTACAAATCCGGAGAGAGTTTGCAACCATTGCGAATACAACGAGTTACGATATCAAAAAATCAATACGGAGAGGGAGAGATTCGAACTCTCGGTAGCCTTACGGCCACAACGGTTTTCGAGACCGCCCCATTCAACCGCTCTGGCACCTCTCCAAAATCGCTGGATAGCAAGAGGCTGCGATTCTGGCCCCGCGTCACCGCCGCTTGCCTTCCTGTGGTGCGGGGCAATTCCAAAATCTCACTTCGGATTAAAAAACTCGCCGATCTCCTTCTGTGAATAACAGACCAGGGCGTCGCCGGCGCGGATGACGGTGTCGCCGTGGGGCGCGCCGAGGTGCGTCTCGCGGCCTGCCTCGCGGCGGTAGATCGCCAGCACCAGGATCCCCTCCTCCGGCTTGATCTCGCTCAACCGCTTGTCGCAAAAGGGGCTTTTGGCGTGGATGCGGATGCGCGAGATGGCGTACCCGTGGCCCAGGCCCAGCAGCTGCTCGTAATCGTAGATGTGGAGCTTCGTCCAGCGCCGGAGGGCCCTCATGATCATCCGCTTCATTAAAACATTGACCAGCCGCAGCCGCGACATCAGAAGGATCACCAGGACGCCGGCGGCCAGCTCCGCCCCGCGCACGGCCACGTCTTTACCCGTCTCCCCCATGAAGGTCAAGACGAGGGCGGCCATCGAGGTCGTGACCCCGGCACTGCCCAGAAGGATCAGGATGCGCACGATGCGCCGGCGCACCGGGTGCGTCACGATCATCTCCGACTCCGATGTCGTGAAGCCCACGCCCGAGAAGGCCGACTGCGCCTGGAAAGAGGCTATCTCCGCCGACAGGCCCGTCAGCTCCAGGGCGGTCGCGCCGATGCGCACGACGAGGATAGACAAGACGATGATGGTGAACAGACCGAACAGGGCGATCATGGACGGGGCCTCCCTTCGATGTCGAACAGTTGCCGCCAGGACGCCGAGTAGATCGCACCGGCCACGTGGCCGCACCGCTTGAAAAAATGCGCCAGGGCGAAGTCCGGCGTCAGGAACGAAAAGACGAGCGCGATGATGATGAGGCACGCGATGTAGATGATGAAGATCGTCAGAAGGTAATTCTCCTTGAGCCACCCCGGCTTCTTGTTCCTCAGGGCGTTGGCCGAGAAGACCATGTGCATCGTGAAGGTGAACGACGCCAAGAAGACGAAAAAGGGCAGCGTGTCCGCGCTCTGGCGGGCGGCCGCCACCAGGGCGTAGAGCCCGAACGACAAGAGCGTGAAGATCGGGATGCAGAAGCCCGCCACCTTTACCAGCGGGAAGACGAAATCCACCGCCTGCTCGGACATCTTCTTGCCCGCGTCAAAGACCTGCGCGGGCGCGTAAAAAAGGATGTGCACCACGAGATACGCGATCGCTCCCCACCCGAAGGCCGCCGCGATACGGCTGTCCGTCGCGCGCAGGCCGTCCAGGAAGGCCGCCGTCACGCCGATGACGATCGGCACGAGCAGGACGGCCAGGACGAACTTCAAGACGCTAAAGAGCCGGTCCTTCAATTTTCTCCTGTCCCCCCATGTACGGCCGCAGCACCTCGGGGATCACGACGCTGCCGTCCTTCTGCTGGAAGTTCTCCAAAAGCGCCACCACGACGCGCGGCAGGGCGACCCCCGAGCCGTTGAGCGTGTGCACGAACTCGGTCTTCTTGCTCTCTTTGTTGCGGAAACGGATGTTGGCCCGCCGCGCCTGGAAGTCCGTGAAGTTCGAACAGCTCGAGACCTCCAGCCACTTGTCGATCCCCGGGGCGTAGGCCTCCAGGTCGTAACACTTCGACGCCGCGAAGCTGAGATCGCCGGAGGCGAGCAAGACGACGCGGTACGGCAGGCCCAGCGCCTGCAGGATGTCCTCGGCGTCCGCGACGAGCGATTCTAATTCGTCGAAGGAGGTCTGCGGCCTGACGAACTTGACGAGCTCGACCTTGTCGAACTGGTGGATGCGGACCAGCCCCTTGGTGTCCTTGCCGTACGAGCCCGCCTCGCGCCGGAAACACGGCGTGTAGGCGGTGTAATAAAGCGGCAGATCTTTCTCGTCGAGGATCTCCCCGGCGTGGATGTTCGTCACCGGGACCTCGGCCGTGGGGATCAAAAAAAGGTCTTCGTCCCTCAACCGGTACATGTCCTCTTCGAGCTTCGGTAACTGGCCGGTCCCCGTCATGCTCGCGCGGTTGACGAGCGCCGGCGGCCACATCTCGCGGTAGCCGTGACGGGCGGTGTGCCGGTCCAGCATGAAGTTCACGAGCGCCCGCTGGAGGCGCGCGCCCAGGCCTTTGTAGAGGATGAAGTTGGACCCGGCGATCTTGGCCCCGCGGGCGAAGTCGATCGTGTCGTGCGCCTCACCGAGCTCCATGTGCGTCAACGGCTTGAAGGCAAAGGAAGGCGGCACACCTGACTGGCGCACGACCTTGTTCTTCGTCGCATCGCCGGCCGGGACCGAATCATGGACGATGTTCGGGACGAGCAAGAGCTCTTTGTCGAGGGTCTCTTGTTTCACCCGCAGCGCGCCCTCCTTTTCATCGATCTCCTCGGCAACGGCCTTCATCGCCTTGATCTTCGCCTTCGGGTCCTTCTTCTCTTTGAGGAGACGGCCGATCTCGTCGTTGGCCTCGTTCTTCCGGCGGCGCAGGTCGTCGAGTGCCGTCAGGATCTGCCGGCGCTCGGCGTCCAGCGACAGGATCGTGTCCACGTCCGCCTTTGTGCCGCGTTTTGCGAACGAGGCGCGCACCGCCTCCGGGTCCTCCCTGATCAATCTCACGTCAAGCATCGCAACCTCTCTTTGCGCAAAAGCGGAATTTAATCATAACGTTTTGATATTATTAAAGTTACGCAGAAACGACACTATTTTAGCCTTTGATAACACCTAACGGTCTCATGCGGCAGACGCGGCGGGCGAGGCCGGCCTCATGGACGACGCGCACCACGTCGTTGACGTCCTTGTAGGCCTGCGGCGCCTCCTCGACGACCTTGCCCCGGTTGGCGGCCATGAGGACGATGCCCTTGGCATCCAGTTCCTTCATCAGGTCGGGAAAAGAAATGGAGGCCTTAGCGCCCATGCGCGACTTCAGGCGGCCGGCGCCGTGACACGTCGTGCCGAAGGTCTCCTCCATCGCGCGCTGGGCCCCCGCCAACAGATACGAGTTCCTCCCCATGTCCCCCGGGATGATCACCGGTTGGCCGGTCGCGCGGTACGCCTGGGGCAGGTCGGGGTGCCCGGGCCCGAAGGCCCTTGTCGCGCCCTTGCGGTGGACGCACAGCGTCCGCTCGCGGCCGTTGACGACGTGCTTCTCGATCTTGGCGATGTTATGGGCCACGTCATAGATGAGGCGCATCCCCAGCTTCTGCCAGGAGGCGCCGAAGATCCTTTCAAAGGCGGTGCGCGTCAGGTGCATCAGGCACTGGCGGTTGTTCCAGGCGTAGTTCGCGGCCGCGCGCATGGCGCCCAGATAGTTCTTTCCCTCGGGCGACGTGACCGGCGCGCACGCCAACTGCGTATCAGGCACGTTGATCTGATATTTTGTCAAGCAGCGCTTCATATCTTTAAGCGAGTCGTCGCAGATCTGGAAGCCGAAACCGCGCGAGCCGCTATGGATCATGACCGTGACCTGTCCGAGACGCAGGTCAAAGGCATCGGCCAGCTCCTGGTCAAAGAGCTGATCGATGACCTGGACCTCTAAAAAGTGGTTGCCGGAACCCAATGTTCCCGACTGCGTCTTGCCGCGTTTGAGCGCGTACTCGGAGACGACGTCCGGGTCAGCGCCCGCTATCGCGCCGCGCTCCTCGGTCGCCTCCAGGTCTGCCTCGCTGCCGTAACCCTGTTGGACCGCCCAGGCCGCGCCGCGGACCATGATCTCTCTCTCGTCCTTGGCATCGGCGCGGATATTGCCTTCGGACCCCACGCCCGACGGCACCGTCTGAAAGAGGGCCGTGATCAAATCCTTGATGCGTGGAGTGACATCGTCGACCTCGAGGTCCGTGCGCAAAAGCCGCACCCCGCAATTCGAGACGACAAAACCATCAGCGATAAAGTTGTGGTCCGGATGGGCGACGGTAAAATCATACACATAATCGTCATATTCGATGTCCGTTATGTGTTCCACCTTCTCCCAGACCATCCCCGATCGCCCCAGCCCGGCTGTGGCTCGTTCCAAATACTCTTCAAATGTCGGATCATCCCCCCACATCCTGGGTTCTCTGTCAAGAGATTCATACAAAGAGCGTTCCAAAAACCTTTCCGAGACATATTCGGACGTCAAGGCATTGTAAATATATTGGGGCGGGTAAAGTCCGCATTGGTAGCGCGCCGCCGCCGTTGCCATCGCCTGCATTCTTTCGTCGATGACCCTTTTTTTCAGCCCGAGATAGCCGACAGCGGCATTGGCCAAGAACCTCCGCTTTTGGTTATATTCAAAACCTATCGTGCCGTAAAGCCTAATCAAGTTGGCGGGCTTATTTGAAACCATTAAGCGCAAACGATGAGAAACAACGCCTTCTTTGTTCGTGAACTCTCTTCTTTCGCTTATTTCTTGGAAAAAAACCCCGAATTCCAAAAGCAGGATCCCGATATCCCTTAAAAATCTCTTCCCATCTTCAACGTGCTCCAGGGTCTTATTCATGGAAAGGGCGGGGCAGTAAAAATTGTACCCCAGCCCCGTCATCGTCTTGGGTGAAGACATCTCTGCGCCGAATAAACCGGCCAAGAATAACCTCTTCTGCCACGATGGCGCCTTGAACAACCACGGAGGCACGCGGTAGGGATTGCGGCATTTGTTGCCGACGGGAACTCCCAACGCCGCCAGTAAAACCGCAAAACAGGTTGAACCGGCTTTAAGCCAATCCTCCACAACATCGAATTCCACGACATCATAGGATGTCTTTATCCTGTGATGTCTGGGCCTTGAATAAAGCCCTGATTCAAAACCGATCTTTTTCAGATCTTCCCGTATCTTCTTCAGGTCTTCTTTTTGGCCATAGAAACAGACCACGCCGCGCTTTCTTTTTCCCGTAAAACAGATATTGCCGTCGCCGAAGCAGTATCCCATGATCCGCAGAAGATACGGCAACTGCCAGGAGTCGTATCTTAAGGGCAACAGGTCCCTTTTCTTCGCGTGATTGATTATCTGTTCAAGGGCTTTTCCTCTTGAATCCTTCCCTCGCTCCTGCAAGGCCTTTCTGAAATCTTCTTCGCCTAAGAGAATCTCAGGGCTCGGCTCCACGTATTCTACTCCTGAAAAAGGATACGTGGCCACCTCTTCGCCGATCTTCAATCTGCCGGCCGGCTTCATGCCGTCTTTGGTATAAAAGGGGTGGTCCTCGGTCGCCTCTATCTGTCTGCCGGACTCCGTAACAAGGGAGAGCACGGTGCGCGAAGGTTTTTGTTTCATGAACGCGGCTATTCGTGCTCGGTCTTCTTTATTCTTTCTAAAATCCATACAGCGCAAGATCCCATCACCGAATTTCTTTTCAAAATCCTTTATTTGTTTTTTATAGCCTAACTCATTGAAAACATAGGTAGTTGCGCAAAGGCAATTTATATCGTACCCTACACCCCCCGGCGAGACGACCCCGCCCTTCTCGACGTCCATTGCCGCGACCCCGCCGATCGGGAACCCGTAGCCCCAGTGGATATCGGGCATGGCCAGGGACGCGGTGACGATGCCCGGCAAAAAGGCGACGTTCGCGACCTGTTCGCAGGCCTTGTCGTGACGGATATCCTTTAGGAGCTTCTCATCCGCGTATATGATGCCGTCAACGCGCATGCCCGGCTTGTAGGTCTTGGGGATGCGCCAACGGGTATCGTCGATCTTCTCTAAGGGGCCGTCCCACATATCGGTTCACACGTCAAAGATCAGCATCGTCTGCCAGCCGCGGCGGCCCTTCTCTATCTTCATCTCGTGGTAGGTGACCGCCTTGATCTCGTCCTTGAAGTCATAAGAGGCGCGGTCGAAGTCGCACAAAAGGACGCAGGCGCTGACCGCATCCTCGCCGACGCTCAATGACTTGATGCGGTGCAGCATCCGGCCGTTTCCCTGGAATTCAAAGAGGAGCTCATCGAGCCAGGCCTTGAGCACGTCCTCAAGGGTGTCGCCGGTCTTCTCGATCTTGAGCTCGGCGAGGCCGGCGGCCGGGCCATTGGCCTTCTTGGCGACCAGCACCGCGAACAGGGCCTTGGCCGCCGTGGCAAAGAGGTCCTTGAGCGAGCCGGCCTGTACCCGGACCGCCACGTCGGCCGTATGCGGCACAAAGGTGAACTTTCCCATTCGTAATTTTTTATCTTATCAACAAAAAGGGTGAGCGTCAACGAAATGTCCGGGGGGTGTCAAGCCAAATTAGAAATGTCCTAGTTCTACCAAATTAGAAATGTCCTA
>CAZDLS010000090.1:0-2995 GCA_964506425.1 uncultured Planctomycetia bacterium
CGGGGTCGGGCTCTTATTTATGGAAGAGGGGAGACGCGGGAAGGTCGACATAAACTCTTTCTTGGAGAGCGTCCTGGATTTCGCTATCGGTGATTACTACAGGCGCCGGACCGGTTTCACGCCCGAAAATCGGCTGGCCGAGGGTATTCCCGCCGTGGACCTTGTCCTGGACCGGTGGGCCTACGCGTTCTTCAATATCTTTTCTCTCTTTGTGCGGATCAGCGATATGAGGCTTTCGACGTCATGGCAACCCGATAGGGGGGTCTCGGTCGTCATCGAGAGCGGGAGGTCTTTAGGACGCACGGAGCTGGTGATCGTCCGTAACTCAGCCTCGGCGGGCCCGGGAAGGGCAGCGCGTAGGACCGATATCATCAACACAGGGGTAGGCCTGGAGGCGGCCCGCCGGCTCATCGAGGAGTCCGGCACCCTGAGGTATTCGAACACAGACAAGGGCGTTCGGATCGAAGTAGGCATACCGTTTTGCGTCAACGCCGCAGGCGGGCCCGCCCTGAACGTCTCCTCGCCGGCGGGTGTCGCGGAGGAGACGTTTCTCGTGAGCGTCAAGGGTGGGAAAAGGGTCCCGGCAGTCATCGTACCGTCGGATCTGGACCGCATCGTTCTTTTCGTCAATCCGTTCGGCGTCGGGGAGGTCCGCTATAACGTCGTTCCGGACCACGGAGGTTCTCTGAATGTTGAGCGCCTGGAGGTGGAACCTGACCTTTGCTATACGGCCGGAGAGAGGCGCCTCTATAGAGGCGCCGGGTGGCGTTTGATGCAGACGGCCGCCCGCCTGAGCCTCGCGGCTCCGATGAGCCGGGGTGCCTTGCATTTGGAGCACGTCGTCTCCGACAAGGACGCCCTGGCGTTTTACACGACCTTAGAACAATGGGGGCTGGAGCCGGAGTTTCTCGAGATAAACGAGCCGGTGTTGGTGGAGTGGACCTTGCGCCGCGCGCGCGCGCCGGGGTTCATCGACGCAATAGAGGCCGCGATGCGGGCCCGTCTGCACCCGGCGCCGCCTTTGTTTGTTTCCTCGCCGGCGGGAATAGACATCAGCAAGATCAAAGCGATGATATTCGGCTATAACTTCCCGACGTGCCTGCTCAATGCCTGCATGGTCGTCTATTGCCTGAGAGCTTTGGGAGAAGAGGCGCGGCTTGGCGGGATGTTCCGTTTTGCCGAGGACATGCCCTTCCAATACGTGGCGTTGACGGTAAGGTGGGGCGAGCTGGATATTGCGCCTTATGACGATGAGTGTCCTGAATATGAGCGCACGGGAGAAGCGGGAGAAGGAGATTATGAAAGAGGCTTGGCGTATCTAAGGAAGAACGGTCACCTTGCCCGCGCAGACCTGGAGCTGGCGAAGATGCCGGACCTTTCTGAAGGAACCATCCCGGAGGACCGGGCCGGCCCCTCCAGCTCGCCGGCCGCCTCCTCGCCGGCGGGGTCACGCAAGGCCTCCGGGCTGAAGGGGACGCGCCGCAGCGTGTTGCAGGCCGCCGGGAGGCTGGCGGCGTTTCCGGGGTTCTGGGTCGCAGCCGCGTTCGGCGTCGCCAGCCTGCAGGGCTTCTCGGCGCCTCTCGCCCGGATGGTCTTGGCCATCCAGAACATAAACCCGATCAGCTACCTGCCGACGTTCTTCACGCTCGCTAATATCACGATGTTCGGGGTCTTGGGGATGCAGTTGCTCGCCGGCCGGCGCAATGGTTCCGGCGCCTCCTATAGCCGGGTCTGGAACTTTACCCGCGAGGAGCTTACCGTCCTCAGGGCGTCGCGGCCCTTGGAGATCGTCTTTATCCTGGTCAATGCCCTCATCAGCCAGTTCCTCAATACGATTCTCTTTGTGTACGCGTTGGGCGCGGTGCCGGCGCAGACGTACTCCATCATCAATACCACGGGTTTCGTGGTCGGCCTGGGCGTGGGCGCTCTTCTCTTCGGTTCGTGCCTCAAGATCTCGGACGAGCGCTACAACCGCTTCCATTCCTTGGGCATCCTCTTGGGGGGCTTGGTCATCGGGTTGACCCTTTGGGACATGGGGCGCGCGGCAGGTTGGGGGCGTCCTTTGCCTGATATCGTCGCCGAGGGGTTCCGGTCCCCGCGGATCGTCGTCTCCCTGATGCTGGGTGGCATGATGTTTATCCAGAGCCTGGTCCAGAAGACGCTGATAAACGTCTTGAACACGGACGCCCGGCGCAAGGACGTGCTCTCCGTTGCCGTGACTAAGTTCGGCTATTTCTTCGCCGTCCCCGTCCATTGGGCGCTCCTCTTCGGCCTGCGGGCCCTGGCGCACAAGGCGGACCCTGCGGCCCTGCCGGGCTGGCTGGCGGCCATGGCGCGCGACGCGGCAAACGTCACGCTGAAAGACCTGGGGGCCGGTCTTACGAATCCGTTCATCATCACCCTGGCCTTGCTCTGTCCTTTCATATGGGTGGTCACGTACCGGCTTTATCAGCACCTGCCTTATTGGAAGATAATCCTTATTCGTTCGACCATCGCCTTCTGGGCCATCTTTTGGTCGGTGGGGTTGCTTGGCTCTTGGCCGACATCCGTGCAGTTGGTCTCATCGGCTTTGCTCCTGGGGGGCGCCTCTCTCATGGTCCGCGACGCCATCAAAAACAACAAAAGGGCCGCCTCCTCGGCGGCCACTTCGGAGAACGGTCCGCCTGCGGTCTCCGCCTCCTCGCCGGCGGAAGAGACCGGGGAGGCCGCAAGTTCGCCAGCGGAGGAGATAGACCCCGAAAGCTGGTACGTCGATCACGACAGGATTCTGGCGGACACCGGTGGGCGCAAGCCTGGCAAGAACCCGTTCTGGCTGACGCCGGAAGGAAAAGAGTTGTTGCGGAGTCTTAAAGAAATCAAGAAAGGGGCGGGGTTTTGTTGTTTGGATTCCTTGGCGAGGGAGACCGGCCTCTCCGAAGAGAGGGCGAGTGAGATGCTGGCAAGGCGCTTCGGGATCGAGGTCGAGTATTACAGGACGGCCCCGGACATGATCGAG
>CAZDLS010000090.1:3095-6974 GCA_964506425.1 uncultured Planctomycetia bacterium
TGGAGCATAACGTTTCCACTTCCCCCGGCCGTTCTTCCTCGCCGGCGACCTTAGGTATCCCGGCCGAGGTCGCCGAACGATTGATCCGTCAATACGGAGATCGGTTGAATGCGCCGGATCAGCGCGTGATCCCGCTCAGGAAGGGAAGCCATCTGCCGACACGCGTTTTGAGCATGTTCTTTGGTCCCCGCGGCAGCATTATTCCCCACAGCGGCGCTATACACTGCAACTATTTTCTTATTTATGAGACGGGACGCAAAGACGGCGTTTTGGTGCATACAAATCTGGATGTTTCATTAGAGGAGGCCGTGGTCATTGTCCGCCAGGCCTGCGAGGCTTTGTCTATCGACCTGACGAATAGGGATTACCTGCAGACAAAGGTTTTGTCTTTGATCGCCCGGCTGGATGATGAGAGAGTAGACAGTTTCGTCGGTTCTTTATCCATCCGGACCGAACAGGTCCTGGCCGGGGCCTGTGACGAACTGAAATTGCCGCGTCTGGAGACGGACAAGAGCCGGTTCTGGACGCTCAATAGGGTTCGGTTTTTAACGGAAGAAGGGATATTTTTGGCTATCGAAAGCGGCGTGGACGGCGTGAGGATCCTGCACGGCGTGGATCTGCTTGAGATGGCCGGACAGGGGAAGTTCGCGCAGTCGGCCGAGCGGTCCGCCTCCTCGCCGGCTCTCGCGTTCCATTCGGGCGTCTCCGCGGCGGAGCGCACACAGGTCTCCCGTCTCATAGGGCAGATCATGGAAAGGACCGGCAAAGATATCCCTGCCCTGTTGCCCGAGGGCCAGAGACTCTCCTTCGTTACCTGGAGCTCATTGGGCGGCCCAGGGCAGATGATGGGCATGATCCCGGTCACGGACAGGAACCAGGGGGGGATGAGCGAGGCGCTCGGGGAGCCGGTGGCACGCGGGTACCTGTTCTTTGTCGATAGGACGCAACCCGAAGAGGAGCTTCTTATAGAGCTCGCGCACCAGATCGGTAGTGTCTCTTTGTTCTTCTTCAACCCTTTTGGCATGGACAAAGAGCGCGTCATGGACTTCCTGGATTGGGTTGCTAAGGATCCTGAGCTCGAGCTTGCCCTTTTTGTCTTTAACGCCTTTTTCGATTTCTGGATCTTCAGATACCAGCTCCTTGAGGGTCTGCAGGATTATTGCGAAGGATATCTTAGGATTATTCTTAAGCGGGTCGAGGAGGCCGCTTCTTATGAATTTTCAACACGCGCCGTCCTATATGCGTTCGCCTATTTAGCCGGAGGAGTATTTCTAAGGAGCTCGTCTCTCCAGCGCTCCGATCACTATAAGTCCGCTTTTCAGAGAGCGCTCGCGTTGACCGATGAGCAGGCCGGGGCGCTGGAACACAGGGTGCAGGAAGATTTTGTTCCTTTACTTGGCGACGGCCGCTGGTACAGCAAGATCGCCCTGGCCCGCAGCGTGGATTCCCTCGTGCGTCACGTGCGCGGTTCGGCCTCCTCGCCGGCGCAGGCCGCCGCCTCCTCGCCGGCGGCCGCGATGACCCCGCTCCGGCTGGCTTATTTCAGTGCCGGGATGGATATCGGGGCCTATGTCTTGAAGGCACTTTTCGGGACGCGCCATAAGATCGTCGTCGTCGTGACGGAGACAGACGCTCCGGAGATCTACGGTCCGGCGAAGCGGGCGGGTTACAGGGTCCTGCGGAGTGATCGCCTCTCTTACGCCGCATTGGCGCAGCGGCTCAAGAGGATCCGGCCCGATCTTGCCGTGAGCATGATCTGGAATTCCCGCATACCGAAATGTGCGCTTAAGGTCCCCAGGCTTGGTTTTATAAATATCCATCCGTCGCTGTTGCCCGATCTGAGGGGTTTTAACCCGTTGACGGGCGCCATCCTTTTTGGCAAGCCCTTTACGGGTATGAGCATCCACCGCATGACGGAAAAGATGGATAGGGGGGGCATCGTGGCCCAGTCCGGAAGGGTCGCCGTCAGCAGTCGGGAGACCGCTTCCACGCTGATGGCGAAACTCGCTCCGGTCGCTGCGCAGACGTTGATCCGTTCTCTTGATGCGCTTGCCGCGGGGCGCGTCGATGTAAGGCCCCAGCCAGCGAAGGGGCAGCACTCCTGTTGGCTGAAAGACCTAGAGCCGCAACAGGAGATAGACTGGACGCTTCCTTCGGACGTCGTCGGGAGGGTCATCCGGGCCTTTGATATGGGTTGTGACTTCTGGTATGCGCGGACGCACATCGGTGGGGATGAGGTTTTTGTCTTGCAGTCGGTCAAGTCGAAGGTTCCGGCGCGCGGTGGGAACGGCGAGGTCCTTGAGGTGTTGCGTCGCGTGACCCTTCGCCGTGTCCCCTGCAAGGTCTGCCGTGTCCGGACGAACGGCGATACCCTGATAGTCTGGCTGGGCGCCGAAGAGCCGCAGGTCCTCCGGCGCATCCGCAGGGGGGCGGTGTTGGGACCCGTCCCCGTCGCCTCTTCGCCGGCCGCCAGCTCACCCGTCAACGGAACCAGAAACGAACCCCTACGGAAAAAATCAGCTCATAACATCGGCACCAGGGTTACAGGAACGAATAAGATCTATAAAAACGGAAAATTCACCGTTATAAAGGGCGGCCGTGTTATGGCGTTTAAGACGGCTGACCACAGAGACCTTATTTTAGGGGCCGGCAAGAGTGAAGTGACTGTTACCTATCAGAAAAGATTTGGGCAAAGACGAACCCCGCTATTCTTTGAAGTCAGCAACAGGCGCGGTTCAAGCAAACCTTGGCGCGTTTCCCTGGATGGCGGGGTACCTGTGGGCTGCGAGAAACTGGCAAAGGCCAAACAAAAAGAAAGAGGAAAGAAGTCAAATACGGATACGTACACCCTTTATGAAGTCCTTGAGGCCCAAGGCCGGCTGCCAAGCGGGATGAGAGAGCTGGAAGTTGTTGCCGGGCCGGGCGTTGAACAGGTCAAGCTCCTTGGAAGGACCTATGAAGGCCTGGAGGAATACAGGAAGAGTTTGAAGCTGTGGGGCATTGATCATGACCCGAAGCTGGTCTTCAGGCGCGAATGCATACGGGCCTGGGGTAATGAATACGTGGAATTCACGGTCATTTACACAAAGGGGAACGCGCGTATCGATTGGATCGTCATGAATGAAAGGGGCGAGCCCGAAGGTATAAAACCGACAGCCAAGGGCTCCTACGACATCATGCGGTCAATCTATACCCAGGGGGAGCCGTTGGCCCTGCCGCTTAAGAACGATCAATTTACATTATTGGATAAGAACAGGACAACCGTTGACCTGACGGATTATATCAATATTCTCAGAGAACGGAAAAGGATCTCCAACGGCGTTAAGGCATTGAGGGACATGAGGCACGTGAGAGGTCCGCGTATTCAGTTGTGGAAGAGTGAAGACGACATGCTTTCAGGAACACGGCCGATCAGCCACATTGCCCTTAACCCCGACGGCACCATCAAAGGCGTCAAGGCGCGAAAAGGCGAGGTCCTTGATTATTATAAAATACTTCAAGAGCAGGGGCATGAAGAGAAAGTAGTCGCTGTGGCCGAATGGTTGAACACCGGAGCGCCAAAGAGTCAACCTTTAGATTGGACGAAGGTCGGGAAATTCAGATTGGCGGGTGCTCAAGCATATTTTGATTATTTGCGGGGTATCGGCGTTAAGAATATCAGAGGGTTTCATTTTAAGATTGTCGGAGGAAACAACGGACATTTTGAGATACGGCCGATAGCCAGGCGAAAAAGCGCGCCGGTCATCGGAGGCGATGAGGTCCTGCACAGATTTAGATTAAAGGACGGTTTTATTGTCGGTTATAAACGGGGAGTCCATGAGCCCGCAAGAGCGTATCTGTTGTCTGTCGTTGAACAGCTTGGTTTTCCTCTCGTGGTGA
>CAZDLS010000091.1:0-6950 GCA_964506425.1 uncultured Planctomycetia bacterium
GGGTGGAGCCGTTCCTGATCACCTCGTCGGTCATCTGCATCGTGAACCAGCGCCTGGTGCGCAAGGTCTGCGACGCCTGCAAGGAGAGCCACCCCTTGAGCGATACGATGCTTGAGACGCTGGGGCTCACGAGGAAGGGCAAGGAGTTGATCCTGGCGTACCGCGGCAAGGGGTGCAAGCGCTGTTTCAATACCGGTTACAGCGGCCGCATCGTGATCGGCGAGGTGATCGCCCTGACGCCGGCGGTCAAGGAGTTGATCCTGGCGCGCGCCCAGGAGTACGAGGTCAAGGCCGCCGCCCGGCGGGAGGGGATGAAGACCCTGCGCGAGAACGGCGTCGCCAAGGTCCTGGAGGGCGTCACGTCGCTGGAGGAGGTCCTGCGCGTCACCGCCCCGGACGAGCCGCTGGACGAGGATCTGGATAAAAAGAAGAAAGAGAAGTAGGACGACGACGGTGCTGCAGATATGGCGATGCTGAAGAAAAAACTCACGGACGTGCTCCTGGAGACGAAGCTCATCTCGCCGCAGGACATGGAGCGGGCGCTCAAGATGCACGCCGACCGGGGCGGCAACCTGAAGGATATCCTTCTCAGGGAGGGTTTTGTCAAGGAGAAGGACCTGATGGCAGCCCTCTCCAAGGCGCTCTTCATCCCCTACCTGGAGCTGGCCAAGTACAAGGTGGATCCGAAGGTCGTGGAGCTTTTGCCGGAGAAGATCGCCCGCCAATACAAGGTGGTCGCGCTCTCGCGCATCGGCAACGTCCTGGCCGTCGCCATGAGCGACCCCATGAACATCTTCGCCATCGACGACCTGCGCATGCTCACGGGCCACGATATCGATATCGTCCTGGCCAGCGAGAAGGAGATCGTTAAGATCCTGGACAAGTTCTTCGGCGGCACGACGCCGGCCGACGATATGCAGAGCGTCCTGGAGGAGGAGCAGGCGGGCGGCGGCGTCGAGCTCGTCAAGGTCGACAGCGCGCTGGAGCTGGGCAGCGTCCTTGAAGAGAGCGCCAAGGCCCCCATCGTCAAGATCTGCGACCTCATGATCACCGAGGCCTTGAAGCGCCGCGCCTCTGACATCCACATCGAGCCGCTGGAGCGGGAACTGCGCGTCCGCTACCGCGTCGACGGCCACCTCTTCGACGTCTTCAAGCTGCCCAAGAAGAACCAGAACGCCATCCTGGCGCGCGTCAAGATCATCTCGGGTCTGGACATCACCGAGGCGCGCCTGCCCCAGGACGGCCGCTTCAAGGTGAAGATGCGCGACCGCGAGATCGACTTCCGCGTCTCGGCGCTGCCGACCACCTTCGGGCAGAAGTTCGTGCTGCGGACCCTGGACCGGTCAAAGCTCTCGACAGGCCTGGAGGCGTTGGACCTCTCGCCCGAGCCGCTGCGCCTCTTTAACGAAGCCGTCAAGAAGCCCTACGGGATGGTGCTGGTGACCGGCCCGACGGGCTGCGGCAAGTCGACGACCCTGTATTCGATCCTGAACAGGCTCAACACCCCGGAGCGCAACATCGTCACGATCGAGGACCCCGTCGAGTATCAGATCGAGGGGATCACGCAGATCGCGGCCAGGCCCGAGATCGGCCTGACCTTTGCCGCCGGTCTGCGTTCGGTCCTGCGCCAGAGCCCGGATATCGTGATGGTGGGGGAGATCCGCGACTCCGAGACCGCGGATATCGCCGTCAAGGCCTCTTTGACCGGGCAGCTCGTCCTCTCGACGCTCCACACCAACGACGCGACGGGCGCGATCACGCGCCTGATCGACATGGGCATCGAGCCTTTTCTGGTGGCATCGAGCCTTATCGCCACCTCGGCCAAGCGCCTCTGCCGCAAGATCTGCCCGAACTGCCGCGAGGCGAGCGATATCCCGAAGGAGACATGGAAGAAGCTGGGGATCGACCGCGTCCTCAAGAACGGTGCGAAGCCGCAGTTCGCCAAGGGCAAGGGGTGCGCCCAGTGCAACCAGATCGGCTACTATGAGCGCATCGGCATCCATGAGGTCCTGCTCGTCGACGACGCGGTGCGCGACCTGATCATCAAGCGCGCCTCGACGGACCAGATCAAGGAGTTCGCCATGAAAGAACGCGGGATGATGGCCCTGCGGGACGACGCGATGCTCAAGGTGGCCGAAGGGGTGACGACGCTCGAAGAGGCCCTGCGCGCCACGAGCGAGGAATGACTTTATTTTGAACGCCGGCGGCGTTATAATATTCCGTGATGAACAACAAGAACCCTGACACGATATTGATCATCGACCGCGACGAGGCCGTCTGCAGCCACCTGCGGGGCGTCCTGGGCGTGCGCGGCTGCGAGGTGACCGCGGCCTTTACGGGGAGTTCGGGTCTCGACCTTTTTATGCGCCAGGTGCCGGCGATGGTCCTGTTGGACCTGGCGGTCCCGGACCTGGACATCCGCTACATGATCCGTGAGATGCGGCGCGTCGACGAGCTGACGGGGATCGTCCTGATGGGGTATCCCGACGAGGTGAACCTCGTCGATGAGACGCAGGCCGCGCGGGCGACGGATTTCCTGGAGAAACCCCTGCATACGGAGAAGGTGATCTTCAAGGTCCGCCAGCTCCTCGATGTCCGGGCGGCCCTGAAGGCCCGGATACAGTCTTTGGAGACGATGGAAGAGAGCGCGGTGCAGCTGCAGAAGCAGCACCTGCTCCTGGCCCGGCGGATCGAGGAGAGCCTGGGCAACCTGTCGCGCCTGTGCGGCGACTTCCGGGAGACGTACCTGAGGTCGCTGCGGATGATGGCCCACTCCCTGGACAGCCGCCATCGGTATACCTCTTCGCACTGCGACAACGTGGCCCGTTGCGCCGAGCTGATCGGCCGGCGCCTGGGTGTCGAGGCCTCGTACCTGGATGACCTGCGTGAGGCGTGCTACCTGCACGATCTGGGGAAGATGGGGCTTGCGGGCACGCTCCTTACGAAACCGAGCGCCCTGACATCCGAAGAGGTCGCCGAGATACGGCTGCATCCGGTCCGGGGGGCGCAGATGCTGGAGCCCTTGACCTTTATGCCCCATGTCGTCACGTTCGTCCGGCACCACCATGAGCGCTGGGACGGGAAGGGTTATCCCGACGGCTTGTCGGGAGAGCGCATCCCGTTGGGCGCCCGCATCATGGCGGTCGCCGACAGTTATGACGCCATGGTCTCGCCCCGGCCTTACCGGCGCGCGGGGTTGAGCGTGGGGGAGGCAAAAGAAGAGTTCGCGCGGCACAGCGGCTCGCAGTTCGATCCGAAGATCGTCAGCGTTTTTCTTAAATCTCTCGAAGACCTTTAGGGGAGCGGTATGCCACTTTTCGGTTATGTCGCCAAGGACAGCCAGGGACTGAAGCTCTCGGGCATGATCGAGGCGGGGGATCAGCACGAGGCGATCGGCGTCCTGCACAAGAAGGGGCTGATCGTCATCTCCGTAAAAGAGGAGAAGGCCAAGAAGGTCAAGGAGAAGAAGGTCAAGCTCGACGACCTCGTCATCTTTTCCCGGCAGTTGGCCACCATGGTCGAGAGCGGTATCACCCTGGTCCAGGCCCTGCACATCCTGAGCGAACAGTCGGAGAACAAGACCCTCTCAGGCGTCACCTTGAGGATCCGGGAGGATATCGAAGGCGGTTCGAGCCTGCACGAGGCGATGTCCCGCCACCCCAGGATCTTCTCCAACCTGTACATCAATATGGTGAAGGCGGGCGAGACGTCGGGCCTCCTGGACGAGATCCTGGACCGGCTCTCGACCTATCTGGAAAAGACGGCGGCCCTGCAGCGCAAGGTCAAGTCCTCGCTCGTCTATCCCGCGGTGGTCATCACGATGGCCATCCTCATCACGCTCGTGCTTCTCATCAAGGTCGTCCCCACCTTTGAAGGCATCTTTTTGACCCTGGGGGGGACCTTGCCGCTGCCGACACAGATCCTGATAGCGGTCTCCAACACGCTGCGCCGCCTGTTTTTATTGATCGTCATCTTCTTCGTCGGCGCCGTCATCCTCTTCAGGAAGTTCATCGACACGCCCAAGGGCCGTTACTGGTTCGATTACCGGACGCTGAAGGTGCCGATCTTCGGCCCGTTGATGCGCAAGGTGGTCGTGGCGAAGTTCTCCCGGACGCTGGCGACCCTCGTCAAGAGCGGTGTCCCCATCCTCAACGCCCTGGAGATCGTCGGCAAGACCGCCGGCAACTGCGTCGTCGAGGAGGCGGTCAGCAACGCCCGGGATTCGATCCGCGAGGGCGAGCCCATCGCCGACCCGCTCGCCAAGAGCGGCGTCTTTCCCCCCATGGTCGTGCGCATGATCTCCGTCGGCGAGCAGACGGGCCAGCTCGAGAAGATGCTGAACAAGATCGCCGACTTCTACGATGAGCAGGTCGACGCGGCGGTCAGCGGCCTGACCTCCATGATCGAGCCGCTCGTCATCGGGTTCCTGGGCATCATCATCGGCGGTATCGTCGTCGCCCTCTTCATGCCCATCTTCAAGATCACCGAACTCATCCGCTGATCCTCCCCGTCCGGCAGGACCCCTTGAAACCGGCCGGATACGTGTTAAACTTATGATAGAGAAGACTGGGTACGTCGATCAAGGTAAACCATGGCGGGAGACCGCCGCCCCTTTGGGGGCTCGAAAGAGTGGGGCACAAAGCTACAGGGCCTAATCGTTAATATCTTAACGGATGGCAGCCAGTTGCCGATGGAGTGCTTGCCTACCTCTTTTGTGCCTTGATAAGGGGTAGGCTTTATCTTTCTGTCATGCAAAGGGTTCTTGACAGGGGAAGGAGGTGGTGTTATAATTTCACTCAATAATTGGCAGCTTTGCGCCGGCGACGCAATACGAGGTATAGTTGTCCGTCTTCTGAAGTTAGGGCGCAAGGCAATCCGAGCCAAGAAAGGAGGTCAGAATCATGCGCTCCAAGAAAAGAGGTTTCACGCTCGTTGAAATCATGATCGTCGTGGCCATCATCGTTCTCTTGGCGGCCATCGCTATCCCGAACCTGTTGCGTGCCCGTTTGAATGCGAACGAGGCAACGGCGATCGCGACCATGAGGACGCTGAGCACGGCGATGGAGAGCTACCGTGCGGCCCAGACGCCGCCGTCGTATCCGGCCAACCTGAGCATCTTGAACACCAGCACCCCGCCGTATATCGACAGCGCGTTGGCGACCGGCAACAAGTCAGGGTACACCTTCACGCTGAGCGCCGGCACCAACACGTATACCGTCACCGGGACACCGCAGTCGGTGAACGTGACCGGAAGCCGGAGCTTCTTCGTGGATTCCTCGGGCGTTGTCCGCGTCGGCACCAACTCCACCGGATTGCCGATCGAATAACACGAGTTGAGGGTCTTAAAAAAACGGCTGCCTTTCAGGCAGCCGTTTTTTTGGCCGTAACTCGGGCAACAAAAGGATTGACTTTATCCCCCTTTGTATAAGATAATATTTCCTAATAAGTTAGGGATAGAAGCGGCGGGAAGTGGAATCATGGCACAGCAGAAGATCGATACGCAGGCCGTCAAGGACCTGGTGAAGGGGTCGACCGACGCGGTAAAGGACGTCTTTGCGCGCTCGATAAGCCAGGCCGCGGTGCCCAAGGGGTCTGTGGGTGTCGATATCGGCAGCTACGCGGTCAAGGCCGTGCGCCTGGATTCCTCCATAGAGGGCCACAGGCTGCTCGGCTTCGGGGTCGAGAAGGTCGTGGACCGCAACTATATGGACGCCCTGAGCAAGTCTCTTGCCAAGGCGGGGGCGGCGAAGGACCAGTCAGCCGCCATCGCGGTGAGCGGTCAGGGCGTCGTCTCCCGCTATATCGAGCTCCCCCTCATGAATAAGAACGACCTGGAGTCCTCGATGCGTTTCGAGATCGAGAAGTACGTGCCTTTCGCGCTGGCCGAGGTCGCGACAGATTACACGATCGTGCAGGAGCTCAAGGACAAGGCCAAGATGTCGGTGCTGATCGTGGCCGCGAAGAACGACCTGATAGAGAAGAAGACGGAACTGGCCCGGCAGGTGGACCTGAACCTCCGGGCCATCGATCTGGACTGTCTGGCCCTTGCCAACTTCTATGCCGAGATCGCCGGCGCCAAGAAGACGGGCTGCGTCGGTCTCGTCAACCTTGGCAAGACCGCCGCCAACATGGACATCCTCGTGGACGGCTTCCCCTGCTTGAGCCGCGACATCTTCGTCGGAGGCGACGACCTCACGAAGAAGATGTGCGAGGTCCTGGAGTTGGAGTACGCCGAGGCCGAGCAGTTGAAGTGCGACCCCGGCAAGCGCCAGAAGGAGCTTTATGCCGTATGGGACCCGGTCCTCAACAACCTGGCCGCGGAGATCCGCGTCTCCCTCGACTATTTCGAGGCCCGGATGAACACGACCGTCGAGCAGGTGGTGATGACGGGCGGGGTCAGCCGCCTGGCGGGTCTGTCTGATTACTTGCACCAGATCCTGGGCGTGGAGGTCCGGACGATGGACGTCCTGGAGAAGCTGCTGTGCGATGAGGCCGTAGACAGCCGCGCCCTGAAGGCGGAGGCGGACCTTTTAGCGGTCGCCTTGGGGCTGGCCCTGCGATGACGATGATCATTATCAATCTCCTGCCTAAAAATCTGCGGCGCATCGAGCGCAAGATCGTCCTTCCCTACAAGGCGTACGTGTTGATGGCGGCGGCCGTCTTTGTGGCGCTGCACCTGCTTTTCCTGTCTGTGGCCGGTATCGAGAAGGTCCACGTGATGAGCCTGCGGCATAACTGGGGGCGCCTGGCCCCGCAGTCCAAGGAGTATCTGGCCCGTCGCGAAGAGATGAAGGTCGTGGAGGCCAAGATCGTCTCCATGAAGATGTTCTTGGAGAGGCCCTTCAGTCTGACGGAGATGCTCTCTGTCTTGGCGGGCGCCGTGCCCAAGGGGCTGTGGCTGGACCGTCTCTCTTTGACGCCCGAGAGCCTCGTGATCCAGGGGAGCGTCG
>CAZDLS010000092.1:0-4957 GCA_964506425.1 uncultured Planctomycetia bacterium
AACATGCAAACCGACGCAGCCGGCGAAAAACTTCGTCTGCGGGGGGAGGTTTCTTCTTGCTCCCAGACATCGTTTAGCGTAGAATAGATCGTGTACCTCGGGGGAGGCGCTGTGCGCAAATAGACGCCTCCAAGAAAGTCCTCATGAACCCCGCGAACTTCGTCCATCTGCACCTCCATACCCAGTACAGCCTCCTCGACGGCGCCTGCCGCATCAAAGAGCTCATCAGCCAGGCCGCAGCCTTCGGCATGCCGGCCGTGGCCATCACAGACCACGGCAACATGTTCGGCGCCATCGAGTTCTACCTGGAGGCGAAGAGCCGGGGCATCAAGCCCGTCATCGGCTGCGAGGTGTACATCGCCTCCAAGGGCCGGTTCGACAGGTCAGAGAACTTCAGGGACGGCTCCCACCACTTCATCCTGCTCGCCAAGAACGAAGAGGGTTACCGCAATCTCTCCAAGCTCGTCTCCCTGGGCTATCTCGAAGGGTACTATTACCGGCCCCGGATCGACAAGGAGATCCTGGCCCAACACGCCAAGGGCCTCATCGGCTCCTCGGCCTGCCTCAAGGGGGAGGTCGCGCGCTGCCTCGTCGAAAACCGCCTCCATGACGCGATCAAGGCCGCCGACGACTTCCGGATGATGTTCGGCGAAGGCAACTTCTTCCTTGAGATCCAGGAGAACCTCATCCCGGAACAACGCGTCGTCAACGAGGGCATGCTCAAGGTCGCCCGGGAGCTGAAGCTGCCTCTCCTGGCCACGAACGACGTGCATTATCTCAAGAAGGAGAGCGCTTACTCCCACGAGGCGTTGCTGTGCATCCAGACGCAGACGACCCTCGACGACCCCAACCGGATGCGCTTCCAGACGAACGAGTTCTACTTCAAGAACGCCCAGGAGATGGCGACCCTTTTTAAATACGCGCCGGAGGCGGTGACGAACTCTTTGGCCATCGCGGAGCGCTGCAACCTGGAACTGGAGTTCGGCAAGCCGCACCTGCCGCACTTTCAGCCGCCCGGCGGCATGACCAACGAACAATACCTGAAACAGCTCTGTGAAGAGGGTCTCAGGCGCCGCTTCGGCAGTCCCATCGCGCCGGAGGTCCGCGAACGCCTGGAGCATGAGCTGGGCCTCATCGGGCACATGGGTTTCGTCGGTTACTTCTTGATCGTTTGGGACTTCATCCACTACGCCAAGGACAAGGGGATCCCCGTCGGGCCGGGCCGCGGCTCGGCGGCCGGCAGCCTCGTGAGCTACCTTCTGGGGATCACGGAGCTGGACCCTCTGAAACACAAGCTGCTCTTTGAAAGGTTTTTGAACCCGGAGCGCGTGGGCCTGCCCGACATCGACATCGACTTTTGCTTCGAGCGGCGCCAGGAGGTCATCGATTACGTCAACCAGAAGTACGGCAAACAGAACGTGGCGCAGATCATCACCTTCGGGACGATGCTCGCGCGCGCCGTGATCCGCGACGTGGGCCGCGTCATGGCCGTGCCCTACGCCGAGGTGGACCGCATCGCCAAGCTCGTCCCGGCCGAGCTGGGCATCACCCTGGAGGATGCGCTCAAGACCGACGAGTTGAAGCATCTCTACGAGACGGACCGGACGGTCAAGGAGCTCATCAACACCGCCAAGGACTTGGAGGGGCTCTCGCGCCACGCCTCGGTCCACGCGGCGGGCGTCGTGATCGGGGACCGGCCGCTGAGCGAGTATATGCCGCTGTGCAAGATCGACGAGGACCAGATCACGTCGGGCTTCTCGATGAAGTCCCTTGAGAAGATCGGCCTCTTGAAGATAGACTTCCTGGGCCTGCGCACGCTCACGGTCATCGACGAGGCGGTCAAGATCATCAAGAGGACGCGGGATGTCGACGTCGATATCGGCGCGATCCCCGTCGACGACAAGAACACCTTTGCGCTCTTTGCCGCCGCCCAGACCATGGGGGTCTTTCAGCTGGAATCGGCGGGCATGCGCGACCTCCTGCGCAAGCTCGTTCCCACGGTCTTCGAGGACATCATCGCGCTCTTGGCGCTTTACCGGCCGGGTCCGATCGGCAGCGGCATGCTCGACGATTTCATCAAGAGGAAGCACGGCTTGAAGCCCATCCGTTACGACCACCCCAAGCTGGAGCCCATCCTCAAGGACACCTACGGCATCATGGTGTATCAGGAGCAGGTCATGCAGATCGCCTCGGAGCTGGCGGGCTTCAGCCTCGCCCAAGCGGACCTCTTGCGCCGGGGCATGGCCAAGAAGATCCCCGAGGAGATGGAGCGCCTGCGCCACCGCTTCGTCGAGGGGTGCCTGCGCGATCGCATCTCCGGGCGCGTTGCGACGAAGATCTTCGACCTCATCGAATACTTCTCCGGCTACGGCTTCAACCGCAGCCACTCGGCGGCGTACGCCGTCATCTCCTACCGGACCGGTTACCTCAAGGCGAACTATCCGGTCGAGTTCATGACGGCGTTGTTGACCAGCGAAAAGGAACACACGGACAAGGTCGTGGAGTACGTCAAGGAGTGCCAGCGCATGGGCCTCACCGTCCATCCGCCCACGGTCAACGAGAGCTTTTCGAAGTTCACGGTGGAGGACGCGCAGACCATCCGTTTCGGCCTGTTGGCCGTCAAGAACGTGGGGCAGGGGGCCATCGATTCGATCGTGGAGGCGCGTGGGCGCGACGGCGCCTTCCAGGGGTTGGAGGATTTCTGCGAGCGCGTGGACCTGCGCCTCGTCAACCGGAAGGTGATAGAGAGTCTCATCAAGTGCGGGTCCATGGACGCCTTCGGCCTCAAGCGCTCGCAGATGATGAGCATGCTGCAGGAGTGCCTGGACCAGGCTTCCAAGAGCCACAAGGACCGCTCGAGCGGCCAGCTTTCGTTTTTTGACCCGGGTTTTGGCGAAGACGCCGGCTTTCAGCGCTTCCGCGTCAAGGTGTCGGACATCAAGGAGTGGCCGGAAGTGCAACTCCTCGGGTTTGAGAAGGATATCCTCGGGTTTTACATCAGCGGCCACCCGATGTGCCGTTACGAGCACCTGGTGCGTCCTTTCTCCACGTGTCCTGCCAATGAGCTCATCAGCCAGCGGGATAACCAGGAGGTGCGCATCGTGGCGTTCATCACCAAGATCAAGCCGACGGTGACGCGGGCCAAGGGGGAGAAGATGGCCATCCTGCGCGTCGAGGACCTTACCGGTTCTTTAGAAGTCCTTGTCTTTCCAAACACTTATAAAGAGGTCAGCCGCAACCTGTTGGCCAATACCGTGGTCTTGGTCCAGGGCCGCCTCTCCTTGCGGGAAGAATCGCCGAAGATCCTGGCCGGCAATATCACGCCCATCGACGAGTCCTACCGCATGATAACCGCCATAAATATAGATTTGAGCGGGTTTAAGGAGAATATCCTCGTCTCGCTCAAAGATCGTCTCGCCGCCTCTCCAGGTAACACTCCCGTCTACCTCCACATGGACTCTTCTCAGAAGGAACGGCTCAAGGTCCTGGTCTCGCGCGAGCTCTTCGTGCAGCCGCGTCCTGAGCTATTTCAGGACATCGAAGAGCTTTTGGGGGCGAAAAGATTTTTATTGACGCTGTAACTCTTTAGTGATACATTATTTATAAAAATACACGCTCAAGCGTCGCCTTTCGTAAAGGGGGTGAAAGCGATGACCAAGAAAGACATTGTTCTTAAGATCGCTGACGAGACGGGTATCAAGCAGATCGACGTGAAGAAGGTCGTGCAGAAGACATTCGATCACATCGTCCTGAGCCTTATCCGCGGAGAGAAGGTCGAGTTACGTAACTTCGGTGTTTTCAAGCTGAAAGAGCGCCGGAGCCGGACGGGCCGTAACCCCCGCACGGGTCAGGTGGTGCCTGTGCCCGCCAGGAAGGTCGTTGTCTTCAAAGCAGGCCTGGAGATGAAGAAAAAGATCAAGTAGGCAAGGAAGGATCTCCATGAAAGGATCCGTCAAGTGGTTTTCCGCCCCTAAGGGCTATGGCTTTATTCAGTGTGAAGACGGCCAAGACATCTTCGTCCACTTTTCAGCGATCCAGGGCGAAGGATACAAGAACCTGGAAGAAGGCGACAAGGTCGAGTTCGAGATCACCACGGGGCCCAAGGGGCCTCAGGCATCCGGTGTTGTCAAGATCCAGTAACCGCCCATCCACCCCTCGCGTAAACGAGCCACTCCGTCCGACGTCCGCTTATGTTATTTAAGTCCCCCCGCGGCACAAAAGATATCCTTGGGGGCCAAACGCGCCTTTGGCATGACATGGAGGAGGCGGCGCGCCGCGTCTTCCACCTCTACGCCTACCAGGAGATCCGCACCCCGGTCTTTGAGGACGCCAAGCTCTTTTCGCGCTCCCTGGGAGAGCTCAGTGACATCGTCCAGAAGCAGATGTTCCTGATCAAGAGGGAGACGGACACCTTTGTCCTGCGGCCCGAGGCCACGGCCTCCATCGTGCGCGCCTACGTCGAGAACACGATGTACAACGTGAGCGCCGTCACGAAGTTCTTCTACATGGGGCCGATGTTCCGCGCGGAGCGGCCGCAAAAAGGACGCCTTCGCCAGTTCCACCACATCGGGTGCGAGGCCATCGGTTCGCAGCACCCTCTCCTCGACGCGGAGATCATCGTCCTGTGCTCGGCGCTCTTGACGGCGCTGGGAGTAAAGGATTTCAAGATCCGCCTGAACACCATCGGCTGCGCCCAGGACAAGAAGAACCTCTCGGTCAACCTGCGCGAGGCGCTCCTGCCGGTCCGTAAATCGTTCTGCGAAGACTGCCAGGCCCGCATGACGAAGAACATCTTCCGCGTGCTGGACTGCAAGAATCCGCCGTGCCGGGAGCTGCTCCTTGCCAAGGATATCGGCAAGGCCCACGTGTGCCCCTCTTGCAGGGACCACTTTCAGCGCGTGCGCGATGCGCTGGATGCGGCGGCGGTCGCGTATCAGATCGACCCGCTCCTGGTCCG
>CAZDLS010000092.1:5057-6810 GCA_964506425.1 uncultured Planctomycetia bacterium
GCGATGCGCTGGATGCGGCGGCGGTCGCGTATCAGATCGACCCGCTCCTGGTCCGCGGGCTGGATTATTATACGCGGACGGTCTTTGAGGTGACGCACTACCAGTTGGGCGCCCAGGACGCCGTGGCCGCAGGCGGCCGCTACGACAATCTCGTCGAGGAGCTCGGCGGCCCGGACCGGGGCGCGGCGGGTTTTGCCTTAGGGGTGGAGCGTTTGATGTTGGCATTGGGCGTCTCGGACAAGGAGCCGCAGGAGGTGCCGGGCGCCGACGTGTACATCATCCCCTTGGGCGAGGCCTCGGCCAAGACGGCCTTTAAGCTTCTGGGGGACCTGCGGGAGCACGGGGTCAGCGCGGACATGGATTACATGGAAGGCTCGCTCAAGGCGAGTCTCAGGCGCGCGGACAGCCGCAAGGCAAAGACGGCGATCGTGATCGGCGACAACGAGCTGGGCCGCGGCACCGCCCTTGTCAAGGACATGATCCGGGGGACCCAGGACGAAGTGCCGCTTTCGGATGTCGTTGCGAGGTACAAACCATGCTGAGGACACACACCTGCGGAGAGCTCAACAAGGCGCACGCGGACAAGGAGGTCGTGCTGTGCGGCTGGGTGCACCGCCGCCGCGACCACGGCAAGCTTATTTTCATAGACATCCGCGACCGTTACGGCCTGACCCAGGTCATGTTCAGCCCCAAGGACGCGCCCGAGGCGCACAAGAAGGCCGATGAGCTGCGTTCGGAGTTCGTCATCCGCTTGAAGGGCCTGGTCAAGGCGCGGCCCGCCAACAACATCAATCCTAAGATCCCGACGGGCGAGGTGGAGGTGATCGCCGGGGAGCTCGAGATCCTCAACCCGTCTTTGACCCCGCCCTTTGAGATCGAGGACGACCTGGAGCTCTCCGAGGACGTGCGCCTGCCGTATCGTTATCTGGACCTGCGCCGGCCGAAGATGGCCGGCCTCGTCGGGCTGCGCCACGGGTTCAACCAGGCGATCCGGACGTTCCTGGACGCCGAGGGGTTTCTGGAGGTCGAGACCCCGGTCTTGACCAAGTCCACGCCGGAGGGGGCGCGCGATTACCTGGTCCCGTCGCGCGTCAACCCGGGCAAGTTCTTCGCCCTGCCGCAGTCCCCGCAGCTTTTCAAGCAGCTCCTGATGGTCTCGGGGTGCGACCGTTATTATCAGATCGCCCGGTGCTTCCGCGACGAGGACCTGCGGGCCGACCGCCAGCCGGAGTTCACCCAGCTGGACATGGAGATAAGCTTCATAAACGAAGATGACATGCTGAACCTGATGGAGGAGCTCCACGTTGCGATGGTGGAGACGATTCGGCCTGACGTGCGGATGCCCAAGCCCTACCCCCGCTTTACCTACGCCGAGGCGATGCGTCGCTTCGGCACAGACAAGCCGGACCTGCGCTACGGGATGGAGCTGGTGGACGTCTCCGACCTGCTGGCCAAATCGGAGTTTGAAGTCTTCCAGCAGACACTGGCCGCCGGCGGCGTGGTGCGGGCCATCTGCGCTCCCGGCGGTGCCGCCCTCAGCCGCCGCCAGATCGACGAGCTCACTGATTTCGTCAAGACGGTGGGCGGCAAGGGGCTCATATCCATCGGCCTGACCGGCGAAGGGCCGGTGGAGGAGCTGACCGCCGAGGAGTTCCACTCGCCCTCGCACCGCTTCCTTCGCCTGGAGGAGGTGCGGAGCATCGCCGCCCGCGCGGGGGCCAACCGCGGCGACCTGATCATCATGGTGGCCGAT
>CAZDLS010000093.1:0-6358 GCA_964506425.1 uncultured Planctomycetia bacterium
AGCGAGCCTCTGGCGCTTTCGCTGAAATCACCCCTGAGCTCTGCGAAGGGGCACTTGATTTCAGCGAGCCTCTGGCGCTTTCGCTGAAATCACCCCTGAGCTCTGCGAAGGGGCACTCCTTACTCTATACGAGCTTTCCCAACAGGCCCATGGCAAAGGCCATGACGAAGAGGGCCACGGTCTCGATGATGCCCAGGACCACGATGTAGTTGCCGAAGCCCTTGCCGGTCTCCCCCATCGCGTCGGAGGCAACGGCACCGGCCTTGCCCTGCATGAACGCGGACAGGCCCATGGCCGCGCCGCAGAAGACGCCCACGCCCCAGAGGTAGTTTCCCTTGACGGCGAGCTCGGCCATCCGGTTCATCAGGATCATGCCGTAGATCGTCTGCGTCAGCGGCGCGCCGACGAACGCGACGAGCATGAACGAGGCGGCCTTGTTCTGCGCAAAGGCCTTCTTCCAGGCGCCGACGGCGGCCATGCCGGCCACGCCGGTCCCCAGCGCCGAACCCAGCGCCGACAGGGCCAAGACCGCCCCCAGCCCCAGATCTTTAAACTGCACCAAAACCCCGTTATCCATGAGTCGCTCCTTTCAAAGGCCGATACGCAAAACCGCTCCACTTCACGTCGACGTGATTACAGAACTCCAACACATTGAGCCGCACGCCGTGCACCAGGACGGCCATGGGCCCCAAGACGATGTTCAACAGGTGCCCCAGGGCGAGGATCAGGGCCGCGATGAGGCCCGAGGCGACGCTGCCGAACCCCACGTCCGCGGCCATGGCATTGAAGGCGTCGGCCACGGCCACTGTCGCCAGCCCCACCGCAAAGAGACGGATGTAGGAGACGACGTCCGTAAAGCTGTTCACGAGATTGAGGAGCAGGTTGCCGAGCCCCGCGCCCACGCCCTTTAAAAGGTTTTTGCTCTCCGACGTGAAGAAGACGACGAGCGCCGGCCCGACGATGAAAAAGAGCTTCGCAAAGCCGGGGAAGGGGGCGCCGGAGATGAGCGTCCTCGCCAAAAAGAAGGCACCCCACAGGACCGTCACCCACCCCGCGTCCGCCAGCGCGGTCCTCGAGGGCAACCGCTGCAACGCGTGCCAGACGTGGCCGATGCTCAGATGCAGGGCGCCCAGGAAGAAACAGAAACCCTGCAGGACCGTGTCGTGGCGAAGGGCCGGCACGAGCGGCTTGAGACCCCGCGGCAGCCACGCCTGCCCGAAATACGTCCCCGTCAGGACACCCCACACGACGACGCAGCCTCCGAAGAGGTACATCAGGATGAAGACAGAGTCGTCTTTCATCTTGGCCTGCCGCCTGCGCTGGAACAGAAAGGTCAACCCCAAAAGGACGAAGCCGTAGCCCGCGTCGCCGACGAGCATGCCGAAGAAAATAGACAAAAAGATAAGGGCCCAAAGGCTGATGTCGAGCTCGCGGTACCCCGGCACGACCTCGATGACCTTGAAGAGGGGCGCGATGAGTGCGACCCAGCGGGGATTGCGGATCAGCGTCGGCACCCGGTCGTCGTCAGCGGGGTCCTGGACGAGGATCCCCCAGGCGTTGAGCCGCGCCGATGTCGTGACATCCCTCACCTTGTCGACCGGCACGAACCCGACGAGATAGGCGAGCTCTCCCGCCTCCCCCATGCCGCTCACCGCGCGCCGGAACTCGCGCTCTGTGTCGACCTGCGCCTTGTGGTGCTCCAGGCACTTCCTGTGGCACAACGCCAGCCGCACCTCGGCGGCGAGGCCGGCCATGACGCGGCGGTTCTCTTCGAGCCGGCCGCGCATCTTCGCCAGACCCATCTCGGGCAGCTCGGTCTCCTTAAAAGGGACAGCGACGTCTTCCCGCCGCGTCACGACGGCGCAATGCGCCATCCCCCTTGACGCGAAGAGGACGCGGCACGCCGCGTCCCTGGGAAACCGGTCCGCCTCATTGGCCGGCACGCTGTAAAGCCGCACGAAGACGCCGTATTCCCTTAACTCCTTGATCGCCGCAGGGTCAAAATCGCCCCAATCCTGCCAGGCGGTGATCCTGTTCTCCAGCTGACGCGAGAACCCTTCCAGATTTTCATGGCGCTTGGCCGTGTCTACCACGTGCAGGGCCGTCCGGCGCCAGTCCTCGGCCTTTTGGGCCGCCGGCTCCTTGACCCCTTTGCTGAAGACGTCTTCGGCCAGGACGCGCAACGCCCGGTCAAGGAGCTCCAGGTCGCTCTCGCAGGCCTCCACCTCCTTGCCGGCGGGCGCGCGCTGATGCTCGACGTGCACGACCCCCAGCGCGCGCAGGCCTTCCACGGTCTGCGTCACGTCCTTCTGCTGGACGACGAGGCTCACCTTCTTCATCGCGACGATCATGCCGCCACCTCGACCATCAATGCCTCGATCTTACGCTTGGCCATCTTGCAGCGGCCCACCGCGTTCGTCATCTGGTCGCCGATATAGATCTTGATGACCCGTATCGCCTCCTGGGCCTCGGGGATCTTGACCTTCTCGAAGAGATTGACGCGCTGCGTCGTCACGCGCAGCTCGTCGCGCAGGAGCCGCCCCGCCTCCTCCAGGACGCGGACCTCCTCGCGCAGCGCAGCGAGCCGGCGCAACGCCTCGAGCCCGGCGTCCACCCATAAGGGCGTCGCAAAAAGATCGTAGACCGCCTCGTCGAACCGGACACCCTCAAAGACCGGCAGGTCGAGCCCGGCGACGTTGCGCACCCCCCGGGTGACGCTCTCGACCTTCAACCACTTCTTCATCTCGTGGCCGGTGTCCGTCAGGAGCCCCGCCCATCTCCGGGCGGCCTGGCGTTCCCGCTCCTGCCGGTGGCGCCGGTCCTGCAAGACCTCGCTCAGCTGGAGGACCTCCCTCTGGAGCTGCTGCTTCTTCAGCTGCAACGTCGGCAGATAGCGCTGATACTGCCCGAGGGCATCGCGCCGTCGCTTGAGCTCCCCCTTGGTCAGCTTGATCTTAGGCATCGCGCGGGCCGTCTTTTTGTGCCTTCTCTTTTTTTGCGGGCCTGTCCGGCCAGTACTTTTCGATCATCGCCTTCTTGATGCCCGTCTCCTCCGGCGAGAAGGACTCGGCCAGGATCTCCCAGCCGCGGTCCAGCGCCCTCTCGAGCGGGATGTTCACCTCCAGCGACATCATCTCCTTCTCGAAGAGACGGCCGTAATGGAGCAGCTTTTTGTCCCAGGCACTCATCTGAAAGCCCATCGCCAGCTTCTCGAGCGTCTCGCGGTAGCTGGCGAAGAGCTGGATCATCGTGTCCATGATCGTGCGGTGGTCGTCGCGCGTCTTGCCGTTCACCTGCTGCTTCAGGCGGCTCAGGGAGCCGAAGGGCTCAATGACCTTGCTCTTGAGATAAAGCTGGCCTTCCGTGATGTATCCGGTGTTGTCCGGCACCGGGTGCGTGACGTCGTCGCCCGGCATCGTCGTCACGGCCAGGATCGTGATCGACCCGGCGGCCTCGAAGTCCACGGCCTTCTCGTAACGCGCGGCGAGCTGGCTGTAGAGGTCGCCGGGATAGCCGCGGTTCGACGGCACCTGCTCCATGGTGATGGCGACCTCCTTCAAGGCGTCGCAGAAGTTCGTCATGTCGCTCAGGAGCACCAGGACACGCTTGCCGTCAAGGGCGAAGCGTTCGGCGGCGGCGAGCGAAAGGTCCGGCACGAGCAGGCACTCGACCGTCGGGTCGGCCGCGGTGTGGACGAAGAAGAGGACGCGCGAGAGGGCGCCGTGCTCCTCGAGGATGTCGCGGAAATACAGGTAGTCGTCGTGCTTGAGGCCCATGCCGCCCAGGATGATGATGTCGACCTCGGCCTGGATGGCGATGCGCGCGAGGACGTCGTTGTAGGGCTCGCCGGCGATGGAGAAGATCGGCAGCTTCTGGGACTCAACGAGCGAGTTGAAGACGTCGATCATCGGGATGTTCGTGCGGATCATGCGGCGCGGGATGATGCGTTGGACCGGGTTGACGGGCGGCCCCGCGACCTCGACGAGGTTCTCGGAGAGCGCCGGCCCGCCGTCCAGCGGCTGGCCGCTGCCGTTGAAGATGCGCCCCAACAAGTCGTCGCCGGTCGACACCTGCATGGGGTGACCCAGGAACCGGACCCCGTCGCCCGTGGAGACGCCGCGGCTGCCCGCAAAGACCTGCAGGGAGACGCGCCGGCCGTCCAGGCGGATCACCTGGGCCAGGGAGACCCCCTGGCGCGTCTGGACCTCGGCGATCTCGGCATAGCCCACCCCCTCGGCCTCGACGGTGATCACGTCGCCCGCGATCTGGATGATGTTCGTGTAGACCTTACGCATCGTCGTCGCCCTTCGTTGGCCGCAGCCTGGGCCGTATCAAGGCCTCGATCTCCTGCTGCGTCTTTTTGAACTCCTGCGTGTCCTCCTTCGTGGAGTTCCAGCCGCGAAAGGCCTGGCGCAGCTCCTGGAAAAAATGCAGGGCCTCCTCCTTCGTCGGAAAATCGAAAGCCGGGACCAGGACGTTGTCATGGATGAAGGCGTAAACGGCCTGCTGGCGCCCGGCGGTCGTGGCCTCGTCCACCGGGTCAAAGGCGTTCTGCTGCAGATACACGAAATCCAAAAACTCCCCCTTGAGGTAATCAATGTAGTCTTTGAGGGACGTGCCCTCTTCGCCGATGACCTTCATCATCTGCGCGACGTCGTGGCTTTTCTGCAGGATCGCGTGGCCGGCCTGCCTTTTTTCGGCGTCAAGGAAGCTGGGATACTTGCTCCAGCTGATCAAGGGGTCGATGGCGGGATACCGCCGGGCGTCGGAGCGCTCGCGCGACAGGCCGTGGAAGGCGCCCACGACCTTGAGGGTCGCCTGCGTGACGGGCTCCTCGAAGTTGCCGCCCGCAGGGCTCACCGACCCGCCGATCGTGACAGAACCCGTCGTGCCGTCGTAGAGCCGCACCATGCCGGCGCGTTCGTAGAAAGAGGCGATGCGCGACTCCAGGTACGCCGGGAAGGCCTCCTCGCCGGGGATCTCCTCGAGCCGGCCGGACATCTCGCGCATGGCCTGGGCCCAGCGCGACGTGGAATCCGCCAAGAGAAGGACGTTCAACCCCATCTGCCGGTAATACTCGGCGATCGTGACGGCCGTGTAGACGCTCGACTCGCGCGCGGCGACCGGCATGGAGCTCGTGTTGCAGATGATGACCGTGCGGTCGCTCAAGGGAGTGCCGGTGCGCGGGTCGGTCAACTCGGGAAAGGTCTTCAGGGTCTCGACGACCTCGCCGGCGCGCTCCCCGCAGGCGGCAATGATGACGACGTCGACCTCGGCGTGGCGGCTCGTCAGCTGCTGCAGGACGGTCTTGCCCGCGCCGAAGGGGCCCGGGATGCAGTACGTCCCGCCGCGCGCGACCGGAAAGAACGAATCGATGAGGCGCATCTTGGTGACGAGCGGCTCTCCGGGCTTGAGTTTTTCCGCGTAGGCGCGGATCGGCACCTTCACCGGCCACGTCTGGCTCATCCGGCACGACACCTCGTGCCCCTTGGTGTCCTTGAGGCGCGCGATCTCGTCGGTGACGTGATACGGGCCGGCCTCGGCGACCGACACCACCTCCCAGCGGCCCGCCAACCCAAAGGGGGCCATGATGGCGTGGTCCAGGATCTTCTCAGGCACGCTGCCGAGCTTCGTGCCGGCGCGCACCGTGTCCCCGGGCTTGACAAGGGGCGTGAACGGCCACTGCGTCTTGTCCGAGAGCGGCTTGATATAGACCCCGCGCTTCAAAAAGACGCCGCTGCGCTCGGCGAGCTCCGGCAAGGGGTTCTGCAGGCCGTCGAAGATCTGCCCCAGCATGCCGGGCCCCATCTCGACGGACAGAAGCGCGCCCGTGAAGGTGACGGCGTCGCCGACCTTGAGCCGCGTCGTCGTCTCGTACACCTGGGCCTCGGCCTTGCGGCCGCGCACGCGAATCACCTCGGCCTTGAGCCGATCCTCGCCGCAAAGAATATAGGCCACTTCGTTCTGGACGACGAAATCATCGAAGGCGATCGCCGCCATGTTGCCGTTGATGGCCGTGATTCTACCGGTCCTCTCTCGCGACATCATCTCTCCGTGGGTCGTTTTGTGATCACAGGTCGATCCCGCCCAGCGCCTCGTGTGTGTCAGCCCCCCGGACCCTCTGCCAGCGCTCGAGGATCAGGAGCTTGAGGCCGTAGATCATGAGGGCGTCGACGTCAAAGTAATGGCCGAAGCACTGCGCCTCGAGCCCCTGCCAGCGGGCCGCGTCGAGCATCCGCTCGGATTCCAGGATATCGGGGTGCCGGCTCGCGTTGACGGCGAGTTGGGTGAAGGCTGGCTCGGCCCCCGCGTCCCCGCGCAGGTACGGCCCTGCCTCTTTGTGCTGGCGCGCAGCGCG
>CAZDLS010000094.1:0-3493 GCA_964506425.1 uncultured Planctomycetia bacterium
AGGACGTATCTGTTCGTCCCTGCTCGTCGGTAAGGCGAGAGGCGGACGAGCAGGGGGTGGAATAGGGAGGACGTATCTGTTCGTCCCTGCTCGTCGGTAAGGCGAGAGGCGGACGAGCAGGGACGTTTTAAGGGAAGGTGAGTGAGGTAAAACGATGGCGCTCTCTGGATTAGACATCTATAAATTGTTGCCGCGGACGAACTGCAAGGCGTGCGGTTTTCAGACGTGTCTGGCGTTTGCCATGCAGCTGGCCAAGAAGGCCGTCAGCCTCGAGAAGTGTCCCTTTGTGGCCGAGGACATGCGGGCCAAGCTGGAGGAGGCGTCTCTGCCGGCGATCCGTGCCGTCACGTTCGGCGCGGCGGACCGCCGTCTCACGGTGGGGCACGAGACGGTGCTCTTCCGCCACGAGGAGAAGTTCCATAACCCGACGGTCATCGGGGTCATCCTCGAGGACGATATGGACAAGGCGGCCCTCGAGGAGGCCGTGGCGGCCGTTTCCCGCCTGCGGTTCGAGCGCGTCGGCGAGACGATCGGTGTTGATGCCGTGGCGCTGCGGCAGAGGTCGCAGAGCGATAAGACGTTCGCGGCCTTCGTAAAGGCCGTGCGTGCCAAGACGGACCGCGCCCTCATCCTGATGCCGCGCAACGTCGAAGCCTTAAAGGCGGCGCTGGCGCACGTCAGGGTCGACAACCCGCTCGTCTCGGTCGTCGACCCGGACATGATAGACGCGGCGGTCCCCGTGTGCAAGGAAGCGGGGGCAGCGTTGGCCGTGCGCGAGAAGGACCTCGACGCGTTCAGCAGCCGGACCAAGGCGCTGGCAGGCCAGGGGTTCAAAGATATCGTCCTGGACCTTCCCGAGGCCGGGGCAAGCAGGCGGCTATGGCAGTTGACGCAGATCCGGCGTCTGGCCATCAGGAAGGCCCAGAGGAGCCTTGGATTTCCCACGATGGTGATCGTCGAGGATGACGATCCCGCGAAGGCGGTGTGTCAGGCGAGCACCTACATCGCCAAGTACGCCAGCATCGTCCTCGTGAAGACGCACCGGGCGCAGCACATCCTGCCGCTCTTGACCCTGCGGCAAAATATCTTCACGGACCCGCAGAAACCCCTGCAGGTCGAGCCCAAGATCTATCAGATCGGCGCGGCCGGCAAAGACTCCCCGGTCCTCATTACGACGAATTTTTCCCTTACCTATTATACGGTGATGGGGGAGATCGAGGCGAGCCGCGTGCCCAGCCATCTCATCTGCGTGGACACCGAAGGCATGTCGGTCTTGACGGCCTGGGCCGCTGAAAAGTTTACGCCTGAGAGGATCGCCGACTCGCTCTCCCGTTTCAAGCTGGACGAAGTGGTGGGACATAAGGAGTTGATCATTCCCGGCTACGTCTCCATGATGAGCGGCGAGCTGGAAGACAAGTCCGGCTGGACGATCCACGTGGGCCCGCGCGAGGCATCGGGCATCTCGTCGTATTTGAAGGGCCTGTCCCGTTCTTAGAGGGTGATATGGGTAACAAGCACAAGGTGACGTTTTTTCCCGACCGTAAAGTCGTCGTGGTGGATGCCGGCACGACGGTCTTGTCGGCCGCCCTCAGCGCGCAGATCCCCTTGGTCTCCATCTGCGGGGGCGAGGGCGTGTGCGGCAAGTGCCGGGTCATCGTGAAGTCCGGTACGGTCGAGGCCTGCGGCCGCGCCAAGGGTGCGGCCCGGGCGGACGCGCCCGGTACGGTCCTCGCCTGTCAGGCGTTGGTGATGTCCGACCTCAGCGTCGAGATCCCGCCGGAGGCGAGGCTGGATGGCAGCGCGCCGGCGGGCGAAGATGCGGACTTGAGGCGCAAGGGGCTCTTTGAACGCATCGAAGAGGCGGCGGCGCCGGAGGCAAGGTTTCAGGAGCGGGCCGTTGCGTTGGCGCCGGTGGTCACCAAGGTCTACCTGGAGTTGCCGGCGCCCGATCTGAACGACCGCTTGAGCGACCTTGAAAGGGTATGCCGCGGGTTCGCCCGCAAGACAGGCGTCGGGGTAGATACCTCGAGCCTGGCCAATATCCGCGAGCTGGGGCCGTTGCTGCGCTCTTGCGACTGGAAGGTGACGGTGACGGTCCTGCACGGTACCGAGAACGCGCAGATCACGGCCATCGAGGCCGGAGACCGCAGCGCCCGTCCCTACGCCTTTGTCTTTGACATCGGCACGACCACGATCTCCGGTCAGCTCGTGGAGTGTCAACAGGGCCGCGTCCTGGGGACTAAAGTCACCTACAACCGCCAGGCGACCTTCGGTTCGGACGTCATCACGCGCATCATCTACGCGCAGGCGCCCGACGGCCTGGAGCGGCTGCACGCGGCCGTGGCCGACGCCTTGAACGAGATGATCGAGGCGTTTTGCCGGGAGCACGGGGTGGACCTGAACGACGTTTCGGCCGTCTCGGTCGCCGGCAACACGACGATGATCCACCTTTTATTGAAGATCGACCCCAGGCATATCCGGCAGGAGCCTTATGTGCCGGTGGCCAACGTCATCCCTCAGGTGCGCGCCGCGGACGCGGGCATCAAGATCGGTCCGCACGGCGTGCTCCTTTGCGCTCCGGGCGTCTCGAGCTATGTCGGCGGCGACATCACGGCAGGCGTCCTGGCGTGCGGGATACACCGGTCGCAGGACGTTTCGGTCCTGATCGATATCGGCACCAACGGCGAGATCGTGCTGGGCAACAGCGAGTGGATGATAAGCTGCGCGGCGTCGGCGGGCCCCGCCTTTGAGGGCAGCGGCATGTCGTGCGGCCTGCGCGCCGTGCGCGGGGCCCTCCAGGCGTGCCGCATCGACCCCAAGACGCATGAGGTGAGTTTTCAGACGATCGGCAACGACAAGCCGCGCGGCATCTGCGGATCGGGTTATATCGATCTCGTGCGGGCCTTGCTCGAGACGCATCTTTTGGATAAGAACGGCAGGTTCCATCAGGAGACCAAGAGCAAGCGGTTGCGCCGCGGCAGGGAGGGTTGGGAGTTCGTCGTCGTGTGGCAGAGAGAGGCGGCCGTCGACCACGACATCACGGTGACCGAGGCGGACATCGATAACCTGAAGCGCGCCAAGGCGGCGATCTATTCGGGCCTGGCGACGCTCCTGCGCCACATGGACATGACCGCGACGGACGTCAAGAGGATCTATCTGGCCGGCGGCTTTGGCACGGCGCTCGACATCGAGAGCGCGGTACAGATAGGCCTGGCGCCGGACGTGGAGCGGGGCCGGTTCGTCTTCATGGGCAACACGTCCCTGGCCGGCGCGCGCCTGCGATTGCTGCACCGGGAGCTGATCAAGGAGACGCAGACGCTCGCGGCCAACATGACCTACTTCGAGCTCTCCGCAGACCCGCAGTACATGGATGAGTACATGGCGGCGCTCTTTTTTCCGCACACGGAGGCGACGCGCTTCCCGAGCGTTCGCTACGCCCAGTCGAGGTAGCGGCCGGCACCGGCCGCCTCGGGTCCGGCGCAGCAAGGACGAC
>CAZDLS010000094.1:3503-6358 GCA_964506425.1 uncultured Planctomycetia bacterium
GGCGTGGGTGCTGGCGACCTGCCCGGTCGGCGGCGTGCGCAACGGGCGCGAGGCCGTCCGGCTGGCGGAACGCGCCTCTCGCGCCGACAGCGCCGACCCCCTCCTGTTGGACACGCTGGCGGCGAAAGGTACGGATTATGGCTGAAGTCATCGCGATAGCAGGCAAGGGAGGCACGGGCAAGACGACGTTCGCGGCGTTCGTGACGCAGTGGCTCGGCCGCAGCAAGAAGGGCGGCGTGCTGGCGATCGACGCCGACCCCAACAGCACGTTGGGCGATGCTTTGGGCATCGAGGGAACGGTGAGCGTCTCGGACGTCATTGAAGAGGTCGCCCGGAAACCCGACTCCGTGCCGGTCCACATGGGCAAGGACGCCTACATCGGCTATCGGGTCCATCAGAACATCAGCGAGTCGGACGGTTTTGACCTCCTCGTGATGGGCCGGCCCGAGGGGCCGGGGTGCTATTGTTACGCCAACAACGTGCTGCGTCAGGTCATGGGACAGCTGACAGGCGACTATGCGTTCACGGTCGTCGATAACGAGGCGGGCCTGGAGCACTTCTCGCGCAAGACCACGCGCGCCTGCCAAAAGCTCTTCGTGATCTCGGATGAGACGGCGGTGGGCCTGAAGTCGGCGCGGCGCATGTTCGGGCTGGTCGAAGCGTTGGGGATCCCGGTCAAGGAGCGGTATCTCGTGGTGAACCGGCACGAGGGGAATTTGAAGAAGGACATCCTGAAAGAGGAGTTCGGCGTTCTCGCTGTTTTTGGCATTCCGAAGGACGACAGGCTTCTGGAGGCGGCGCGTCAGGGAAAGAGCGTCTCATCATTGGGTAAGACGAGCGTGGCGCGTTGCGCCGTGGAAAAGATCGGAGAGACCTTATGGCCGACGGGTTAAAATACCTTGAGAAGTGGAGTCTGGACGTCCACGTCGTGCGCCTCGGCGCCAAGAAGTCCGAGGGAGGCAGCCGCGCGGCCGTCCTTGAGGTCGGCGGGGAGAAGACCCTGCCTTTTCTCCACGAGGAGGGCGCCCTGCCCCACAGGCCGCTTATCGCCGCAGAGGTCTATGACGTGCCCGATCCCGACTGGCCTGCGGCGTTGACCCAAGAGCTGGCTGCGGGGATCCAGGACCCCGTGGCGTGGGCAAAAGGATCTTTGAAAGAGGCGGACCTGGTCTGCCTGAAGCTGCAGGGGATCCATCCGGAGGAGGCCAAGACGGACAGCAAGGCGGCCGTGGCCTTGACGCAGAAGGTCCTCAAGGCGGTGGACGTGCCGCTCATCGTCCTGGGCTGCGGCGACGCCCAGGCCGATAACGAGGTGCTGCCGGCCGTCTCCGAGGCGACAAAGGGAGAGCGGCTGCTGTTCGGTGACGTCGTCCAGGAGAACTACAAGACTCTCGCGGCGGCCTGCATCGCCGACGGCCATAACATCGTGGCCGAATCGCCGATCGATGTCAACATCGCCAAGCAGCTCAATATCTTGCTCACCGACCTGGGGATGCCCCGGGACCGCATCGTCATCAACCCGACGATCGGGGCCCTTGGTTACGGCATGGAGTATGCTTATTCCATCATGGAGCGGGCGCGCACCGCGGCCTTGTCGGGCGACAGGATGCTGGCCATGCCCTTCATCTGTTTTGTCGGCCAGGAGGCGTGGAAGACGAAAGAGGCCAAGGCAGGCACCCAGGACGTTCCCGAGTGGGGCGATGCGGCCGAGCGCGGCATCATGTGGGAGGTCGTGACGGCCCTGGCCATGCTGCAGGCCGGCGCCGACATCCTCACGATGACGCACCCTAAGGCGATGCGTATCGTGCGCCAGGCGATCGATGAGTTCATGAAAAAGTGAGCAGGCATGTTCGTTATCGGTGAGTTGATCAACGGGATGTACAAGGGGGTCGCCGCAGCGCTGGAGCGCCGCGACGCGTCCTTCATCGTCGGGCTGGCGCGTCAGCAGGCGGCCGCCGGCGCGGACGCGCTGGACATCAACTGCGGTCCGTTCTCCAAGGACCCCGCGCAGGACGTGCGTTGGCTCATTGAGGCGATCCAGAAAGAGGTCTCTTTACCCCTGTGCCTGGACAGCACGAAACAGGCGGTGATCGAGGCAGGCCTGGCCGTCTGCAAGAACAAGGCGATCATCAACTCCACGACGGCCGACGAAGAAAAACTGAAGGTCTATTTCGAGCTGGCGAAGAAGAAGGGCGCGGACGTGATCGCGCTCACGGTCGACAAGCGGGGGGTGCCCCAGGACAAGGAGCGCCGGCTGGAGCTCGCCGCCCGCATCATCGAGACGGCCGCGGCACAGGACCTTGAGGCCGGTCGCCTCTTCCTCGACCCGGTCCTCATGCCGATAAATGTTGCCCAGGCGCAGCTTTTTGTTATACTGGAGGTCATCAAAGATCTGAAGCTGTTGGCGCCCGAGGCGCGCACGGTGGTGGGTTTGAGCAACATCTCCCAGGGCACGAGGGACCGCCGCTGGATCAACCGGGCGTTCCTCCTGATGGCGCAGGCCGCGGGCCTGGACGCGGCGATCCTGGACCCCTTGGACGCCGAGCTCATGAAGACCATGGCCGCCGGCGAGCTGGTCCTCAACAGGAACATCTACTGCGACGCCTACCTCGAGGCGTACCTGAAGACCAAAAAATGAGACTTTTGAGACCAGGTCTCTGAGTGTCAAAATATGACACTAAAATGACCTGGTCTTTTTAGTGTCACACGGGATTCAATTCGCGGACGGCCTTAGCCCTACACTTTACGTCGCTGCGCTCCGTAAAGTGTCCGCTCATTGAACAAGCTTTTCCGGCGGCGTAGCTCAGTTGGTAGAGCCCCGATCCCGCAGGAGCCGTAAGCGGGCGGGACGGGGT
>CAZDLS010000095.1:0-6277 GCA_964506425.1 uncultured Planctomycetia bacterium
CTGCAGATCGGGGGAGCGCACGAAGTCCCAGGGACTGCCGGCGATGCGCTTCTCCTTGCGTACCGCCTGGAACTGCGGGTCGAAACGTATGCTCGCCGTGTTCGGATGGATCCCTTCGCCGACGGCCTCGGCAAGGCCCGCCTGGTCGGTCACCGCATACGTGTAGTCCTTCGTGCCGATGCCCGTGAAGACGCCGTACTTCTCGTAGTCCACGATCTCTTCGGTGCCCGGGTCGTGAAGGTCTATCTTTGTCGACGGGATGGCGCCGCACTTCTCGGCCCGAGGGTCACGGCCCTCGAGGCGGTCGATGCCTTCCTGGGCCACCTCCGCGATCTTATAATACCAGCCGCGCGGGTCCCAGGCCTGGGCGTAACCATATTTTTCCACAACCGTCTTAAAGCTCCTGATCGCCTCTTGGATCTTCCTTTGATCCCGATAAGATTCCGCCCGGATGAAGAAAGCGGTCGCCACATCATTAAGGCTTTGCACCGCTTCAATCTCCTGCTTGCTCTTGGGAAACTCTTTTAAAGAGGCCTGTTCTTTTTCCGCCTGATCAATGCAGGTGTCGATGACCTCCTGGGTGTTCATAAAAACTTCTTCGTAATCCTTCAGCGCTTGTGCCGCCCGTGCTTTTGTGATGAGCTCTGTTGACGTGGGTTTGCCTTCTTGCCCACGCGCAAGATCGCCAAGGCACAAGGCCGCCAGGACACAGGTGAACATTAAAAACAGAGAACCTGCGTCCTTGCCCCCTCTGGGGACCTTGCCCCCTTTGGGGACCTTGCCCCCTCTGGGGACCCTGTCCCCCCGGGGGACCTTGTCCTCTCGGGGGAGGCTCCGCTTCGCGCTGACCTCATATGATCTCATCCTGGGATCACTCCTGCCCTTGTGCGCGTCTTTCCGCCTTTCGCCTTTCTTCTGTTACGCGCCTTTCTTCTTCCCGTCTTTCCGCTCTCCGACGCTCGACCTGCACACGAATGTCGTGCGCCCTGGCCTCGGTGATGGTAAAAGACTTGATGATGAAGATGGCGACCAGAGAGGTCGCTATCGGAATACCGATATCATAGATCCTCAGCCACAACCAGGTGCTCGGCGCCTGGGCCAAGCCCAGCTCTTGCCGAAAACCGGTCGCGTTGATCAAGACTCCAGAAACAAGCGATGCCAACGCCACTCCCAGTTTGACCATCCACCAGTACGCGGCGCTGAACATGCCTTCCCGCCGGGCGGAGGTCTGAAGTTCGTCAAAATCACAGACATCGGCGACCATGGAGTTCATCAGCGTGAAAAGGGATCCTAGGCCGAAGGTGATAAAAGGAGCGGCGATGAACAATAAATAGGGATGATCGGGATTGTACCCTATCCATTTCAAAGCGTAACCCAGGATCGAAATGGGGATAGTGACAAAAAATGTCCTGCGCTTGCCTATCTTTCTGGATAGCCATGCGGTAAAAGAGATCACGCCCAGGGTGCAGATGGCGCTGAACGTACCGTAGAAGCCAAGCAAAAGGCCGCCCTGTGAATAGGCCTGATCAAGCACGGGGGCGTTTTTAAAGACATAGAAGAAGACGACGTAGAGGGTAAAAGCTGACGCGCACATGAATCCGCCGAAGATGAGCAAAGTGGCCACGCACAGCTTGAGGAACGGCTTACATCTCAGGGTGATGAGGGCCCCTCTAAAGAAGTCTTTCGTCACATTCAAGGCGCCCTTGACATCAGGCTTCGGCAATTTATCGAAATATTCTTTATTGAAGAGGGCCGGAAGGATGCCGCACCCGATAATAACGGCACCGATGATAATGCCCAGGGCCCGTCCGCCGGTAACGATATCCGGGAACCAGCCCTTGTTGTGCATGATGGCCCAGCACCAGGGAGCGATAAGCCAGGGCAATTGTCCCGCAATATTGCTCGCCGCCTGCAACCGGGTCCGCTCATGATAATCGGGGGTCATTTCATAACCGAGCGCGATCCAGGGGATGGAAAAACAGGTGAAGCTGATGAAGTAAAGGACCTGGAAGAGCAAAAAGTACCAGAAATAATAACTCTCGGCCTGCCCCTTATAAAGCTGGAACATCAACGCATAAAAAACCCCCCCGGTGATGGCCCCGAAAAATATGAGGGGCTTGCGGCGTCCCCAGCGGGTACGCAGATTATCGGAGAAGTACCCGGTCACGGGGTCGGATATCGCATCCACTATGCGGGGAATGGCGCCTACCAAACCCACTAAAGCCGGGTTCACCCCTAATCCGAGGTTTAAAACAATGACCATCTGCCCGATAAAAGCAGCCTGAGCCGTGTTCGCAAACGCCCCTATGCTGTATATGACCTTTTGAAAAATAGGAACGCGGTCTTTGGGGGCTGTCTCGTGATGTGTTGACCGACCCGTTGGTTGTGCCATTCATCGACCTCCGCCTTTTCCCGTGAAGCCCCCGGGGACCTCTTCCCCAAGGATCAAATCACAGACGATAAAGATGTATTATATCAATTCTATTTTTCAGAAGCAACACGGGTCGCCGGGCGCCTTCCCAACCCCGGCGATCATCCGAATACCGCCGTGACGCCCTTGACGATGTGCTTGTGCATCAACAGATACACGATGATGATGGGCAGGGCCGTTATCGTCAACCCGGCCATCAGGAGCGGGTAATGTGTCAGGAACTCCCCCCGGAACACCATCAGCGCCCGTTGAAGGGGCATCAGATTTTTGTCGTCAAATACGATCAGGGCCAGCAAATATTCGTTCCAGACGTTCAAGGCGTTAAAAACGACCACCACCGCCAGCACGGGCCGGGCCAGGGGCAAGGCCACATGCCGCCACATGCCTATCTTGGAGCAGCCATCGATGCGCGCCGCATCTTCAAGCTCTCTGGGCATCATGTCAAAAAAGGTCTTGAGTAAAAACAGGCTCATGGGAAGCCCGACGTTGATCATGCACAGGATATAGCCCAGCGGGGTATTGCGCAGATGTAATTTATTCAACAGGACGAACAAGGCCACAAAGTTCCCCGGGATAGGGATCATCATCGCCGCCATGAACACAATAAATAACACCGTCCTTCCCCGGAACCGGAAACGCGAAAAAGCATACGCGGCCAGGGACGCGACAACAAGGATGCCCACTACTACGGACACCGTATAAAAGATGCTGTTCAGAAAATAGCGGCCAAACCCTCCTGAGCGCCAGGCATGGATGTAATTTTCAAAATGGGCCGGATGCGGAATGAGGGAAATATCCGCAAAGATCGCAGACGGGGTCTTCAGGCTTGAAGAGACCATCCATAACAACGGATACAGGCACGTGAGCGCCACGCCGATAAGAAAAAGGTGGATCGCGGCATTCGAGGCCGCCCTTTTGGCCTTATAATAACCGTTGCTTCTTATGGAAGGCGCCCCTGACATCTTTTAAACCTTTGCCCTTGCGGATAATCTATATTGGAAGAAAGAAACAGCTATCAAGACCATGCCAAAAGTGATCCCTTGGGCACAGGCATAACCAAAACGCGACGAGCCTTGCATCGAGGCCAGGATCCGCAATACCGGCACGGACGTATGCCCGGCAAATTCTCCTCCCACAAGCCCGATGATCAAAGCAAAGATCTGCATGGTCCCTAATACGGTCAGGATCGCTACCAGCCCCATGACCGGCATTATCAAGGGGAGGGTGATCTTGCGAAAAGTCTCCCAGGCGCCGGCCCCATCCACGCGCGCCGCTTCATAAAGCTCGCGCGGGATCGTCTGCAGACCGGCCAGGAAAATAAGGAACCCCCAGCCAAAGCCTTTCCAGCAATGGACAAGGGCCACCGTTGTCAGCGCGGTACGGGGATCGGACAACCAGGGGTGCGCCAGATGCGACAAGCTTAAGAAGCCCAGCATCCGGTTCACCACATTGGCGCCGTCAAAATCATTGATGAGAAAACGCGCCGTCATGCCGACGACGATCTCCGAGAGGACCACCGGAATAAAAAATATCAGGCAGTAAAAATTCTTCATGCGGATCTCGCGGTCGCATGCCAACGCCAACAGGAACGCCAGGATATTCTGAAGGGTCAGGGCCACGACCGTGATAAAGCCGGCATGGCGCATGGCCTGCCACCAGTTGGGGTCCTGAGAAAATATTTCCTTGAAGTTGCCCCACCCCACGGGGACGGCATCCTTAAAGGGAACGATGCCGTCCCAATCAAAAAAACTTAAATGACAGATCTGGATGAAAGGATAGACATAGAATATGGAAAAGATCAAAACAGCCGGGAAGATGAACGCGTAATTTTCTAAAGTGGCTTTGAGAGGCGATCCGGGCTTCATTTTCTCTTTCTCGACAATTCTCTTTCTTTGACTTTTTGCACGTCCGCGGCCGCTTGTTCGGGAGTCTTCTCGCCGATGATGATGGACTGGATCCCTCTTGCGAATGCTTCCGTGACCGGGGGAAATTCGGGGACTCCCCAAAGATTCGGGTGCGTGGTCAGCTCCACATCATCGGCAAACTGCGCCAGAATAGAAGAAATATTCCCCAGGCATTCAATATTGACCGGCAAATTGGAGGTCCTTTGGGCCAAAACGGCCTGCTGATCGCGACGGGTCAGCCATCGCAGGAATGTCACGGCCTCTTCTCTGTTTTTTGAACGGTCATTGACCATAAATGAACTCGCGTTGCCCCAGATGCTCATCGGATTTTTGTCCGATGCTTCGGGAGGCAGCATCACCGCATAATCGAGGGCCGGGTTCATGCCTTGATACACATTGACGCACCAGGACCCGTTAAAGGCAAAAACGGCTTTCCCGTTCGCGAAAAGCCGTTCGGCCGTCTTATTGACCATGGTCACGACGCCTTCGGCCAAAACGCCCGATTCCCGCATTTCTTTAAAAAGGCTGAAGACCTTGATCCAGCCGGGGTCGGTATACGGCACGTCCCCCCTCAGGGTGGCCAGGACCTTGTCTTGGCCCATGATGTTAAAGGCGTAATTAAAGGCAAGGCATTCGATCAGCCAATCCTCGGCCCATCCGGAGACCAGGCCTTGCAGGTTCCTGGCCTTGAGCGCGTCCCCCACCTCAATGAACTCCCGGAAGGTCGCCGGGGGGCGATCGGGATCCAACCCCAGTTCTTTAAATAAGCCTTTATTGTACAGCATCTCGATCGTCATGAAATCGATGGGCACGCCGTAAATACCGGGCTCAACGCCGTAAGGATTACCGGCCTTGAATTCATTTATCGCGACCGCCTTTTTCAGCAAAAGTTTTTCCCAGGCGTGATCGTCGGCCTCCATCGCACCGGTCAAATCCGCGACACAGCCGGCCTTGATAAATGCCGCGAAGTCCCGCTTCTCCCCCAAGATGCCGAAGATATCAGGCAACGCGCGCGCCTGCGCCGCGCCGCGGACCTTCTGGGAGTACGCGTCCGACGGGGCGTAGAGCTCGAAGACCACCTTGACGCCCGTCTCCTGCTCATACCTCCTCGCCAGCTCCTGGAACGCCCCCTCGCGGTCCGTCATCCAGTGCCAGACGATGATCTTCCTGCCCGCCGGCGCGCCGGTGGTCCCGGCCGGCGTCTGACCGCACCCGGCCAGCAGCGCTGCTATGACCCACGCCCCCAGGATGTTCTTAAGATACCCCATAGCTGAGACACCTGGCTCAGGCTAAAAAGTTCCCTTTTTCGTTGTGAGACAAACAGTGAGACAAACAGCCTGAGTCATTGTCTCAAATTTGCGGTTCAAAAATGAGACAAAGAGCCTGGCTCATTGTCTCACTCATTGTCTCAGTTTTAGCCGAGGACGGCGCGGACCTTGTGGGTCTTGCCGTCGCCGACGGGCTTGATCAGGCTGCCTTTGACGGGGTGGCCGTCCAGGGTCAGCTCCACGACGCCCTTCTCGACGCCGTTCGGGTTCTCGATCTCGACCTCATATATGTCGCCACGGAAGGGCCGGCGGACAGAGCACTTCTTCCAGTCGGGCGGCAGGCACGGGTCGATGCGCAGACCCTCAAAATCGCGGCGCACGCCCAGCAGCCACTCGGTGGCGGCCATGAAGGCCCAGCCGGAGGTGCCGGTGACCCACGTGAACTGCCCCTCGCCGTAACGGTACGGGCTCTCCGGGCCGACGAGGTACTCGGCGTAGACGTACGGCTCGGCCTTGTAGACGTCGTAATCCTTTTGCTTGTTGGGCATCAGCTTGCACAGCGACTCATAGGCGCGCCGGCCCTTGCCGGCCATGCAGTAGGCCACGATCATGAAGTGCGCGGCGTGGCAGAAGATGGCCGCGTTCTCCTTGGTGCCCTCGGAGAACATGCTGAT
>CAZDLS010000096.1:0-6259 GCA_964506425.1 uncultured Planctomycetia bacterium
TATCTTCTTCGGCTGACACAAAAACGTGGGACTCACCGCCAGCCGGCCGCACGAATTACAGATATAAGCGATGTCCTTCAGTTTCCCGTTGCACATGTGGCGGGCATCCATGATCAGGGAGCCGCACCACTCACAGGTGTGGTCTGCGCCGGTCACGGGCACGCACAGGTGGCCCGAGCGCCCCAACGTCTTGCCGCACGTCTTGCAGGTCTTTTTTACCGCCTTCCTCCTCGCCATGCTCCCCCCTAGGCAACCGCCTGGATGAACAGGATCTCGTCGGCGTCGATATAACGCAGGCAACGGATCCGCCACGTCCTGCCTTCCTTATGGAAGCCGGCCTCGAATCGGCCCGCCTCGTAATAGAGCTTGCCGTCTTGGGCGTGCTTGAAATAACACTTGAAGCCGATGACCACATGGGCCGAGTCCTTCTCTTCTTCTGACAGCGTTATCGTCAGCTGCTTGATCTCCACGCGCAGCGGCCGGAACTCCTGGAAGATCTCCTCGGCCATCTTCAAGAGGACCAGCTTGTTGCGGCCCTCATCATCCTGATAGAAGAGCGACAGGATGCGGCCGTAGCGCTTCGGGTCGTCCCGCTCGACGCCGGCCACCGCCGCGTAGACGGCCCGCTGGAGGCGCGACTCCTCGGTCTGGGAAAAGAACCGGACGCCGACGTAGATCCCCGCGGCCACGACGACCACGCTCAGAATAAAGAGAAGTTGTCTCTTGCGGTCCATGGAGCCCTTTGGGCGGCATCCCGGACACCGACCCTGCCCGCGGGCAGGGTCGGTGTCCGCGGACGGCTACCCGCGCGCGATCTTCAGGATCTTGTAGCGCAACGTCCCGGCAGGAACATCTATGGAGACGGTATCGTTCTCGGCGTGCCCTATCAACCCTTTGCCGATCGGCGACTCGATGGATATCTTGTTCTGGTCAAAGTCGGCCTCAGGGGGCGAGACCAACATGTAGACGCACTCCTCGTCGGTATCCAGGTCTTTGAGCCGCACCGTCGCGCCGACATAGACCTTGTCCGCCGGGATGTCCTCGTTTTCGATGATCCGGGCGCGCGCCAGCTTGTCCTCCAGCTCCCGGATCTGCTTCTCGAGGTGGACCTGGGCCTCTTTCGCCGCGTCGTATTCGGCGTTCTCGGTCAGGTCCCCCATCGACCGCGCCTTGGCGAGATGCTGGGCGATGTCGCGGCGGCGCGGCCCCTTCATCTCGTCGAGATTCGCCTTGAGCTGCTCGTAACCTTTTTGCGTCAGAAAGATATCACTCATCGGGGACGGGTGCCGGCGACCCTTTGACGGGCAAGGGGATCCTCTGGGGCGAGATGACCAGCTCCACCCGGCGGTTCTGGCTGCGCCCCTCCTTCGTGTCGTTGGTCGCGCGGGGCCGGTATTGACCGAACCCCGCCGCGGAGAACTGCAGGGGATCCATCTTCCTGACCTCCGTGAAATACTTCAAAACGCTCAAGGACCGCGCGAACGAGAACTCCCAATCCGACTTCCACTCGAAGACGGCCAGGGGCTGGTTATCCGTATGGCCCTCGATGTAGACGTAGTGGCCGGGCAGCGTCGCGTCGATGAGGGGCGCGACGCGGTCGAGGAGGCCCTTTCCCTCCGGACTCAAGGCGTCGCTTCCGGAGATGAAGAGCTTCTCCGCGGAGATGAACACGTCCAGGCCGCGCGCGGTCACCGACACCCCCATGCTCTTTTCGGCGACCGCCTCGCGGAAGGTCTCGGCAAAGGCATCCCGGGCCGCCAGGAGCTGGTCGTGGTCGATCTCCTGGGCCTTGCGGAAGAGAGCGAGCTCCTGTTCGAACCGGCGGTTCTTCTTGTCGAGCGCCGCCATCTGCGCGCGGCTGCGCGCCAGCTCGTCTTCGAGCGTCACGGTACGCTGCCTGTCGGGGGTCGCGCAACCGGCCAACGCTCCCGCCACCGCCAGGACCAGGAAGGCTTTCTTCATCATCGGCGTCCCGAGGTATCGGCCAGAATATTCTCGATCGCCTTCGCCTCGTACAGGCGCTGGAACTCCTGGACGCTCTTGGTACCGAGAAAACGGCGCGCGGCGAGAAGGACCGCCTGAAGCTTGAGGTGCAGGAAGGCGTAGTGCGCCTCCAGCTCTTCGGGCCCGACGTACTTGAGCCCCTCGGCGTCCTTCTCCTTGGTATCGATGTACGCGTCCCACTCCCGGAAGAAAGGGCCCAGGGCGTCACGGCTCTTCTTGTTCAGCCGGCCCAGGATCCTGAAGAAGTGGTCCGAGATAAAACGGTCGACGTCGAGCTGCGTGAATTTACGGTCGATGCGGTCCAGCTCGTCCTTCGTCGTCTTGTACAACCACAGCAGATAGCGGCGGATGAGTCCTTGGTAGGCGGCGCGCGTAAGTCCGTGTTTCCGGTGTCGGGCCTTCACGGGGCGATCCTTTCTCCCTTGAGTATCTCGGGGATGGGTTCGCTGTCGATCCGCATCCCGCCGTCGTGTTCGATCTTGATCGTATAGAGGATCCCGGGGATGAACTTGGTGCCCGGCGCCTCGATCTGCGCGTTCTTGATACCGGCGCGCCGCTGCGCGGCCGGGTCCAGGGCGTAGGCCCAGAACCGGTCCCAGAACGCCTCCTGCACGCCGGCGGCGGCCGTCGTTCGGAAATCTATTCTATATCCTTCGGGGATTTCCCGCAAGGGGGTCATGACAAATTCCTCGGTCCGGGGGCCGTTCAGGAAAAAGACCTTCAAAAAGAGGTACGCGCTCTTGCCCTTGAGGCGGTGGCCGCTTGTCACGTAAAAATCGTCAAAGCGCACGACGAGCGACTGGAACTGGATGATGTTGCCGGAGAAGGTGAAGTGACGCGGCGCGAGAGGCCGGCCCTGGGCGTCGAACTCGAGGACCTTGATGGTCGTCTGCGCCTGGCCGGTCGCGGGGTCGTCGCGCACGTCCGTCACCAGGACCTGGGCGATGCGCGAATCCGCCTCCAGGCGCGCGATGATCCGCTTGAGCGCCTCGTTCTCAAAACGATGCCTCGCGAGGCGCACGCCGATCCACGTCACCCCCGCGATAAGGAGGACGCACAGCGCGATCACCAGGATCTTCCTGAGACGTTCGATCATGACGAAAAAGAGGCGATGCCCCGGAAGCGCTTCAGGCGCCGGACGATGTCCTTCTTCGTCAACCGCGCGGTACGCTGTGCGCCGAAGCCCTCCACGTTGAACGAGGCCATGACGGTGCCGTAAGAGAGCGCCTTCTTGAGGGCCGCGGCGTCGATCCTTTGTGCCGCCGCGAGATATCCCATGAAGCCGCCGGCGAACGTGTCGCCGGCCCCCGTCGGATCGACGATCGTCTCCACGGGATACGCAGGCAGACAGAAGAAGGCGTCCTTAAAGAAGACGAAGACGCCGTGCTCGCCCTTCTTGACCACCACCATCGGCGCCCCCATCCGCCGCAAGGCCCGGGCGGCCTTGACGAGGTGCGTCTCGCCCGACAGGCTGCGCGCCTCGGCGTCGTTGGCGACGAAGATGTCGACCCTCTTCAGGAGCCGCACGAGCGCGCGCCGCTTGTGGTCGATCCAGTAGTTCATGCTGTCGAGGCCGACCAGGCGCGGGGCACGCATGCGCTCCAAAAGGTGGCGTTGGATATCGGGGTCGACGTTGGCCAGAAAAATATTCTTGATGCGACGCTGCTCTTCGGCGATGCGCGGCCGGAAGGCCGCCAAAACGCCCAGCTGGGTGCTCAAGGTGAGTGCCGCGTTCATGTCGCCGCGGTAGACCCCCTCCCAGCGGAAGGTGGCGCCGTCCTCCACCGTCAAGGCGCTCAGACCCACGCCCTTTTTCTTCAAAAAATCTATGTGCCCGCGGGGAAAGTCCCTGCCCACGACAGCGACGAGGTGGACGCGCGTGAAGTGCCCGGCGGCCATCGCGAAGTGGACGGCCGACCCGCCCAGGATCTGCCGCCGCGTGCCCGCAGGCGTCGTGACGGTGTCTAAGGCCGTGGTACCCAGGACCAGGAGGCTCATCCGCGCCCCCTCTCAAGCGCCCGGCCCCGGACCCGCCGCCGGGCCGGGCCGCGCCTCCTGGCCTGGGCGCGCCTCCGGGCCAAGCCGCGCCTCCTCATCTTGGCCTGATGGCACAGGTACGAATACAACGGCGCGCGCCGCTCCCCTTCCATGGGAAACTCCCGGCAGTAGCGCGGCCGGATATCGTAGACCACGCAGCGCCGGTCTGCGCTTTGAAAGACGCAGCGCCGGTTGCGCACGGTCGTCGTGAAGCGAAAACCGGAGGGAAATCTCTTGTCGCGGCTCATGTACCGGAACCACGGCTTGGGGACGTCGGGGTCCCTTTTTAAGATCCGCGCGACCTCGAAAAGGTCAAGCTCCACCCCGTCGCTGCAGCAGCTGCCGACGCGGCACGCGCGGCACAACCTCAGGTCATGAAGGGCGCTCTTCCTGGGACCGGTCTGGGTACGCGTCCTCACCACGCGACCTCGGCATAGCCCTTTTGACCGATGTCCATCATCGCCACGCGCGTCGGCGTGAAGACGATCAGGACAAAGCCGGGGTCCTGCGGCCCGCTGAAAAACTGACGCAGCATCATCTGCTTGTTCCAAAGCTCCTCCTTGAGCGCCATCTCGTCGCTGACCGCGGCCTTGCCCTCAAAACGGCAGTGGCTCAGCTTGCGGTCCACGAAGCACATCTCGAACTTCGGGTTCTTCTTGATCTGCGGGACCTTCTGCGTGTTGGGGAAGGTCGCGGCCAACAGCGTCCCGTCGTCGCGCAGTATGGGCATCATGGCCCGCACCCGCGGCTGATCGCCCTCGCACGTCGCTAAATACCCCATCCCCGCGTCCAGCACCATCTGCCTAACGACGTCCTTGTCCACGGATCACCTCCACCAGTTGCCCTGCGATCGCCACGGCTATCTCCGCCGGCGACTCTGCCCCGATATCGAGGCCCACCGGCGAGACGATACGGCGCAGGTCCTTCGTTGAAAAACCCTTTTTTCTCAGATCGGCAAAGACGGCCGCGATCTTCCTGCGGCTGCCGATCATGCCGATGTAACGGCTGGGCGTCTTCAAGGCCTGGGCGCAGCAGACCGCGTCAAAGGCGTGGCCGTGGGTCACGATGACGATAAAGGTGTCTTTGTCCTTTACCAGCGGCCGCAGGGCCCAGCGGTACGGCCGGCAGACGACGCGGTCGACGTGGCCGAAGCGCCTCTTGTCGGCAAACTCCTTGCGGTGGTCGAGGACGGTAACGTTAAGATCAAGGAGCTTTCCCAGGCAGGAAAGCGCCAGGCCGATGTGGCCGCCCCCGCAGATCACAAGCCTGTGCTCGGGACGGACCACGTCGAAAAAGAGCGTGACGCGGCCGCCGCACGCCTGCAGGCCCGAGGCCCTGTCCAGCGGATAAGACTTAAGACAGGAGGTCTCCTTGCCGAGCGCCCGGCGGGCGTCCTCCAGGGCTATCTTCTCCAGGGCCCCGCCGCCGATCGTCCCCGAGACGCGGCCGTCCGAAAAGACGCACATCTTGGCGCCGATCTTGCGGGGGGTCGAGCCGTGGCTCGCGACGACCGTCACGACGACGCACGCGTTGCCCTTCTTGACCTCGCCCAAAATCCTGTTGAACAGCGGCTCCATCATCGATATACTCTATCTATGGTCACCTGTATCGTGCTCGCCGCCGGAGAAAGCCGCCGCTTCGGCAGCCCCAAACCCCTGGCCGACATCAACGGCACGCCCGCGGTCCGGGTCATCTGCGATACCCTGCTCGCCAGCGCCGTGGACAGGGTCATCGTCGTCCTCGGCCACGAGGCCGCGGCCGTGCGCCCCGCGCTCCCGCAGCACGAACGCGTGCACAGCATCGTCAACGAAGACTACCGCCGGGGCATGACCTCTTCTTTCCAGACCGGCCTGAGCCTCGCGGCCAGCAGCGCCGCCGGCCACATGCTCCAGCCCGTCGACATGCCCTTTGTCACCGTCGCGACGCTCGACCTTCTATGCCGGACCTTCAAGGAGCAGGGCCCGCTCATCCTGGTGCCGACCTACAACGGCCGCCCGGGCCATCCGCCCCTCTTCTCGTCCTCGCTCAGCGACGACTTCAAGGCCCTCAAGGCCGAAGAGCCGCTCTCCAGCATCCAGCACCGCCTCAAGCAGAAAACAATGTACCTGCCCGTCGATGACCCCGGCGTCATCCGCACCTACAGCACCCCCCAAGAGCTCTCCCGTCTCCTCCAAAACTGAGACTTTCAGCCAGGCTCTTTGTCTCAAATTTGCGGTTC
>CAZDLS010000097.1:0-6142 GCA_964506425.1 uncultured Planctomycetia bacterium
AGGAAAGATATAATAAAAGGCGATGCGCTCCTGCGTCAACAGGTCCAGCAGCTTCTTGAAATACACGCCGTAAAGGGTATCGTCTATCCGGGGAGACATGCCGGCGTCCCCGGCGCCCGTCTCCCCGTCCTCCGCCTCCCCGCCCTCGACCCCCCCGGCATCCGCCTCCTCCATGACCCCGAAATAGATCGAGGCGTTGGAATGCCCCAACAGCTTGGTCTGCAGATGATAGCGATACCGGTAGGACGGCATGAACCTATGGACCAGCATGACGCACGCGAACCGGAAACCCTTATAATAGGCCAGTTCGGCGATCTCGTCCCAGCGGAGGAAACACCGCTGGATGAAATTTTCACTGGCGGGCCCCTCCAGGTCCATCCTCTCCGGGGGGCCGCCCACATAGACAAGGGCAAGGGGTTTTTTGTGCCGTCGCAGATACCGTTTCAAGAAATAATAATTCCCCGCCATTTCGATGGTCTGATTGGTGGCGAGATTCGTCCATGACGGCTTGCTCTCCCCCGCCTCTTTCAAGGCTTCCAAGACCAACTGCCGTCCCACGCTATCGCCGATAAAAAGCAGCTCGGCGTCGTCCGTCGTCTTCTCGATGCGATAAAGGGCGCGGTCGACTTCATGGCTGAAAAACCGCCCCGGCAGCAGCCAGGCCATCACCATCTCCGTCGCGATGATCAGCGCGACGAACACGACGCCCCAATGCGGGCACGCCCTAGAACTGGAAGTAGATGAAGTATTTTGCATCGGCGACTCCAAAGACGGCGATGGCATAAAAAAGGACGTAACACAGGAGCAGGCGCAGCCCACAGGGCAGCTTATGAAGCGCCTCCTCGGGGCTGGAGCTCCTGAACTCAAAGACCTGCAATGCCATCAAGAGGCCCGCGTAGGTCGCAAGGTGCCCCGCGAGAAACCCGAAAGAAAGCCCCGGCGGGACCGTGAAGTTGAACAAGAGGGCTTCCAGCATCAACCGGACCTGCGCAAAAGACTCGGCCCTGAACAACAACCACCCCAGACAGATCAAATGGAAAAAGAAAAGGGCCCTTACGGCGAACCAGATACCCGAGAGTCCCTTGTTGCGGAAGGAAGGGATCTTTTCCAGCAAGGGAGCCGCCGCCCGGTGGACCGCCAAGAGGGCCCCCTGATAGGCCCCCCAGACGACAAAGGTCCATTGGGCCCCGTGCCAAAGACCGCCCAGGAGCATCGTGATGAAAAGATTGACGTAGGTCCTCACCCTCCCTTTTTTGTTCCCCCCCCAGCGGGATGTACAGATAATCCCTCAGCCACGTCGACAGGCTGATGTGCCAACGCCTCCAGAACTCCCTGGGGTTGGTGGCGAAATACGGCTCCCTGAAATTGATCATGATCTCGAAACCCATGCACTTCCCCAGCCCGCGGGCGATGTTGGAGTAGCCGGCAAAATCACAAAAGATCTGAAAGGCAAAGAAGTACAGGGTCGACAGCACGAGATAGCCGTTGTAAGGCGCCTGGGACGAGAACGAGGCGTCCACGAACCGCCCCAGGTTGTCGGCGACGAAGACTTTTTGGAAGAGCCCGAGCAGGATGAGGTAGCCCCCGTCGGCGAACTTCTCCCGGGTGACCACCCGGGGCGCCAGGATCTGGGGCAAAAGGACCTTCGCCCGCATGATGGGGCCGGCGACCAACTGGGGGAAGAAGGAGACAAAAAGGGCATAATCCCAATAACTGTCGACGGGCCTGACCTCGCGCCGGTAGACGTCGACCAGGTAACTCATGGATTGGAACGTGTAAAACGAGATGCCCACGGGCAGGATGATGTTCAGGACGGGCAGGTTTCCGCAGAACCCGACGCGCTCGAGCAGGGCGCAGAGGTTATCGGCGAAGAAATTGTAGTATTTGAAAAAACCCAGTATCCCCAGGTTGACGCACACGCCCACGGCCACGTAGCGCTTTCGCGCCGCGTCCTCCCGGGAGCGGGCGATGGCGCGGCCGCACAGATAATCCGTCGTTATGGAGACGAACATCAAAAAGAGAAAACGCCAGTCCCAGGCGCCGTAAAAAACACAGCTCGCCGCCAACAGCATCCTGTTCTGTCCTTTATGACGCAGGACCAGATAAAGCGCATAAACGACGACGAAGAAGAGCGCGAATGTCAGTGAGTTAAATAACATAAGAAGGCCGGCTCACGGTGGTGTCAAAAAAAGACCGGACCTTTCGGTCCGGTCTTCTTTGCAGATCTGGCGCAACAATCGTCAAGCCTCCCCGTAGCTTTCGAGGATGCCCGATGATGTTACTTTTTCGGGGCCATACGCCCGGCAAACTGACGCAACCACTCATTATCCGCGCCGGCTCCCATATAAAGCGTGCAGTGGGGGAACGGGATCTCGATGCCCAGCTCATCGAACCGGTTCTTCAGGCGACGGCGGAACTCCCGCGCCACCTCCCACTGCTTGATCGGCAAGGTCTTGATGCGGAACTTGATCGTGACCTGGGAATCGCCGAAGTCGTCGACGCCGAACATCTCCAGATCATCAAGGATCAATCGGCCGAAGTATGTGTCTTGGCGCATCTCCCTGGCCAGGTCCTTGATCACATCCATGACACGGTCCACGTTCTCTTTATAGGCCACGCCGACGTCAAAGAGGGCGTGCGAGTACTCTCTCGTGAAATTGATAACGGTCTTGATCTCTCCGTTAGGGATGACGATCACCCGCCCCTCCAGATCGCGCAGCGTCGTGATGCGCAGGTTGAGGCCTTCCACGAGGCCCGCGACGTCTCCGATCTTCACCACGTCGTTGATGCGGAACTGCCCTTCGATCAGGATGAAGAACCCGTTGATCACGTCCCGGATCAGATATTGCCCGCCAAAACCGAACGCCAGACCGATGATGCCGGCGCCGGCCAGCAAAGGCGCCACGTCGAATCCGAATACCTTCAAGACCATGTAGACGATGACAAGGAGGATCGCGATAGTCCCCAGCCAATAGAACAGGCGGCCCAGGGTCTTGGCCCGCAAGACCCCTTCGCTTTCGCGAAGCGAGTCCTTTTCGGTCACCAGGTTTTCAAACTTCCTGACCGCGAATTTTATTACGACAAAGAAGACCAGGCCCATCAGGATGAGGATCGACGCCTCGATCCCCTTTTCCGCCCAACTCTTCTTGGCGGTCTTCTCCTTCTTGATGTTCTCCAGGGAGTCCTTGAGTTGCTGCACCTTGGCCTGCGTGAGCTCCAGCTCCCGTTGGGCCACCGTCGCCTTGGAGGCCGTCGCGTCCAGCCGCGCCTGGTGCGCCGAGACCTCATCATCGAGCTTCTCGGATTCGGTCGTCAACGCCTTGACCTTCTTGACGAGCTGCGGGTCCTTCTTGACGACGGCCTGCTGCTTGACGGCCTCGAGCTCTTCCTTGACGGCCTGGGCCGCCTCCTGCTTCACCTGGACCTCTTTTTCCAACGTCTCTTTTTCTTGCAGGACTTCCTGCGCCTTCGCCTGAGCCCCCTGCAGTTGTTCTTCTTTCTTCTTGACCACCTCTTCGGTATTCGCCAGTCGCTTGTCGATCTCCATGGCCTCGGGGGTCGCCGGCACGATCACCTCTTTTATGTCTTCGGCGACCTTGAGGATATCGGCGGCCGCGTCTCCCATGTCCGGCGCTTTTTGAGAAGAGACCGTTTCGTTGGCCGGCGCATCCTGCTGGGCCCAACAGACCGGGCCCAGGCAGACCAGGGCAACGACCGTCACTGACAAAAACCCGCTCAACGATAAATGATCTCGCTTCATCATCATTCCCTTCCTGATCATCGATATGGAGGCGCAGCGCTTGACGACGCTCGCTACGGCCAAGCCTGCATTTCGGCAGAGTGCCATCCCCTAACTCATACTTTTGCAATATAAGGCAACTTAACCCGTTATGCAACAAGATTTTAATTAAAGAAAGGCGCGTGGGTGTGATAGAATTGATTCATCTGATCCCCTGAATCGTCGTTCTGCGGTCCGCCGGGAGGTATCTTGAACAAGCCGAGCCCCTTTGTGTATGCGGGATTATTCCTCGTCTGCGCCTGCATGCTCATCTCCGAGATCCTGCTTACCCGGGTTTTTTCCGTTTGCCTATGGTATCATTTTGCCTTTTTTGTCATCTCTATCGCCATGTTCGGGCTTGGCCTCGGCGGTCTCTACGCGCAGCTCTTTCCCGGGATGCTCAAGATACGGTCGCTGACGGAGACCCTGTTTTCCCTGGCGCTGATCCTGGCGCTGACAAGCCTCATCTCCCCCATCCTCCTGTTCAAGCTGAAACTGCCGACCGAGATCTTCCATGTCTTCAGTATCAAGACCGTGCTTTTCTTGGCAGCGGCCTTCCTGGTCTCCACCCTGCCCTTTTTCCTCGGAGGATTGATCACCTCTCTGCTGTTCAAGGACCATTCGGCCCAGATCAGCCGATTATACTTCAGCGACCTGGCAGGCGCCGCCGGCGGATGTCTCCTGACCATACCCCTGATCGAAAATTGCGGGGCCTCAAATTCCTTTGTCCTCAATGCGTGTCTGGGCAGTCTGGGCGCGTTGTGTTTCCTGGCGGCAGGCCCTAAAGAAGGCATGCGCGCCAACCTAAGGGCCTTCCTTCTTGTCTTTCTGCTCCTTGCCGGACTTCTCGCCGCGAACGGTCTGACGGGCATCCTGGATGTGGATTTTGCCAAAGGGATCGACAGGCGGGATGTAGACGAGTTCTCAAAATGGAATTCGATCTCCCGGGTCTCCGTGACGCCAACGCTCGAAGAGGATGAGTCGAAATGGTTCGCCCGGAATGTCTGGGGCATCAGCGGAAACTTCGACGGGCGCTACCCCTTGATGAAACTGATCATCATCGACGCGGACGCCGGCACGCTCTTGACGCGTTTCGAGGGCGACCTGAACAGCGTTGATTATGTCCGATACGACCCGCCGAGCGTTGTTTACCGGCTCAGGGAGCGGCCGGAAGTATTGGTGATCGGGCCCGGCGGCGGGAAAGATGTCCTGGCCGCTTTGTCGTTCGGGGCGAGACACGTCACGGCCGTAGAGCTCAACCCGATCATCGTCGATGACATCATGTTAGGAAAGTACCGCGCGTTCAGCGGCGGTCTCTACGCAGACCCCCGGGTCACCGCCGTAGCCGATGATGGAAGAAGCTTTATCAGAACGCACGAGGATGTTTACGATATTATCCAACTGGCCTTCGTGGACACGGGTGCCGCCACCTTCGGCGGTGCCTATGCCTTGGCCGAAAACAACCTCTACACGGTCGAAAGCCTTAGGGAGTTCTTAAAGCGCCTCGGGAAAGACGGCATATTTTCGGCATGCTATGTGGACGTCCCCGGACTCTTCGGCGCCACGAGACTGATCGCGATGTCTCTGGCCGCCCTGGAGGAACACGGCATCGCGGACGCAAGCAGGAACATCATGGTCATGACGACCGTCACGGAGTCCAGCTGGATGATCCGCAATGTCCTGATCAAGCTGACGCCGTTCACGGAGAAGGAAGAACAGATCCTGATGGCGACCTGCGAAGACCTCGGCTTCGAGGCAACGTATATCCCCTCGAGGGACGCCGGGAACACCTCTTCGCAAGCGTTACAGACGTTCGGCGGCTTTGTGAGGGCCTTGTCGACCCACGATACGGACCGACAGCTTCTCTATGACGCCTTTGCTTTAAATATCGAACCGGCGACGGACGACCGGCCCTTCTTCCTCTATCAGACGAAACCCAGGGATTTCTTTAAACCGCCTCCCCCTGAGATGAAGACCGCCTATGGCGTCTATTCCAGCGGCGCCGTCTTATTGAGATGGATCCTGATCATGGGGATCGCCATGACCGGCCTTTTTTATGTGGTCCCCCTGGTCCTCTCGGCTTGGAACCAGGATGCCCTGCCTTTTCAAAAAATATCCGTCCTCCCTTTTATCTTCTACTTTTCTTCGATCGGACTTGGATACATGATGCTTGAGATCGTGTTCCTGCAAAGGCTCCTGCTCTTTTTAGGCAGCCCGCTTTATTCGCTCTCCATCACGCTGGCATCCATGCTGTTTTTCTCCGGGCTGGGCAGCCTCTATACCTCCCGTCTTTCGGGCCATCGACCCCCTGTTTACATAAGGCGCGCCCTGTTTTGCCTGCTTTCTCTCGCACTCCTGTATTCG
>CAZDLS010000098.1:0-1836 GCA_964506425.1 uncultured Planctomycetia bacterium
ATACGTCGCTGGCGGAGACGACGGTCATGGTCAAGGAGGGGACGACGATCGTCCTTGGCGGCCTGCGCCGAGACGAAGAGGTCCAGACGAAGGAGCGCACGCCCTTTTTGGCGAGCCTGCCTCTCGTGGGCAACATGTTCAAAAAGAGCAACACGAGGACCGACCGCACGGAGCTGATGATCCTCTTGACGCCGCGCATCATCACCGGCGACGTCCTGGTGACCCCCGGGGGCCGACGCGTCGAGCACCCGGGGATCAAGGATCGTCAGGAGTATGACGCGGCCGAGGCGTTGCCGGCGTCCGCGGGGAGCATGGACGCGGCGCGGGCGATGGAGAGACCGGCCCTCAAGGGGATGCGGCAGATGTAGCGCCGCAAGTCGTGTCCGCGGTCACGATCACATGATGAAGACGCTTTTTTACGCAGAAGATCGGAAGCTTTGGGGCGGATGCCGGCGCGGGATCTGTCTTCTTCTCTTCATCGTCTTGGGCGCCGTCGTCGCGGCGGGCCGTCCGGCGTGGGCGCAGAAGTCGACATCACCGAGCATCCAGGATACGCTGGATAACTTCAGCGGCGCTTTTTCGGAGCTCAAGGAGGAGCGTGACGCCCTGCGCCAGGAGATCGAGAGCCTGAAGCGGGACCAGCATTCGCTCATCGACGGCGTCAAGGCGCGCCTGGAGGCATCGGAAGAGGAGCGTAACGTTTCCCAGGATTCCTTGCTGGAGGCCCGCACGCGCCTGCAGGAAGCCAGCCAACAGCGGCAGGCACTGTCCAAGGAGATGGAGAGTCTGCGCGACACGGAGAGTCGGTATACCGGGCAGCTTCTGGCGAAGGACCAGAGACTCAGTGAAGCGCTTGAAGAGATCATTGATCTCAAGACCGCCCTGGGGGTGGCCCGGGCGAGCGCGCAAACGGCGCTCTCGCGGACGCAGCAGCTGGAAGAAGAGAAGAGCCAATGGTCGAAGAAGGCGGCCGCTTGGGACGAAGAGCGCCAACAGTCCGGATTTAAGCATGAGGAGACCCTGGCCAAAGAACGGCTGGAGAAAGAGAGGGTGTCCCAGCAGCTGGCCCTGGCCAAGAGCACGCTGAAGACGACGCAGGAGCAGTTGGCGTTGGAGCAACAGGAGCGGTGGGCTGAGCGTGAGCGCCTGGAAAATGCGCAGGCGGATCTCAAGAAGGCGCACGCGCCCCTGCAGGAGAAGGTGGCGGCCCTGGAAAGAGAGAAGAAGCAGGAGGCGGGCAAGTACGCATCTCAGCTCAATAAGGCCAGGGACCTCCTGCAATCCCGCGAGGAGAAGATATCGGCGCTGCAGGCAAGGGAAAAGATGCTTGAGGACAAAATCCGGGACCTGGAGGACAAGTTGTCCCGGCTTACCACTGAGACGCTTAAGGGCCGGCGGGAGGAAGCGGCAGAGATGCGGGCCTTGCGAAGCCGCATAGCAGTTCTTGAAGAGGAGAAGGCGAAGAGCGCCGGCCAGGCGCAGCAGCAGGCGCAGACCTTCGAGCTCCAGAAGGGCGCTTTAGAAGAGAAGATGAGCGCGCTGGAGCGCAAGGCCGCGGATCTCGAGAAAGAAAAGGCCGCAGCCGCGACGCAGGCCGAGGGCCAGGCCGAGGCCTGGCAAAAGGAAAAGGCGTCCCTTGTCAAAGAAAACGCCGAGCTTCAGGACGAGGCGGCAGGCCTTAAAAAAGACCTGGAAACACTAAAGACGCAGAGCGCTGCCCAGGCGCAGCAAGAGGCGCAGGCCTTCGAGGCCCAGAAGAGTGCCCTGGAAGGGAAGATTGACGCGCTGGAGCGCAAGGCCGCGGATCTCGAGAAAGAAAAGGCCGCAGCCGCGACG
>CAZDLS010000098.1:1936-6139 GCA_964506425.1 uncultured Planctomycetia bacterium
AGGCCGAGGGCCAGGCCGAGGCCTGGCAAAAGGAAAAGGCGTCCCTTGTCAAAGAGACCGCCGACCTTCGCGGCCGCGTGGCAGGGCTTGAAAAGGAAAAGACGCACCTGGAGCGGGAGCTGCAGGGCTTGGACAGGGACCTGGCTGAGGCTGACAACGATGTGATGGTGGCTGAGCGCGATATCCTCGCGCTCGAGAGCGAGCGCCAGAATCTCCAGGGACAGACCCAGCAGGCGAATGTCGCCCTGGCTGCCGCGCAGAAAGAAAAAGCCGTCCTGGAGGAGAAGCTTGGGGTCCTGCAGAAGCGCGCGGACCAATTAGAGGAGGAAAGGGTGGCGTTGGCGCGGGAAGTCAAAGAAAAGGTGTCTTCTCTGGAGAAAGAGAAGCAGCGGGCTGCCCGGGCCCTCAAAGAAGAGACCCGTCAGCTGCGCCAGGAGAAGACGGACCTGCTTCTCGACATGAAAGAAAAGGTCCGCCGCGCCTCCGCCGACCTGCGGCGTGAAAACGAGGAGATGAGTAGCCGCATCGCCGCCTTTGAGCGCGAGGCAGCGGAAAAAGACGCCGTACGCACGGAGTTGGAAGACCGCATGGCCGTCTTGAGCCATGAGGTGCAGGCCCGGCAGGAAGAGCTCGTTTCCCTGAAGACCCAGCACGAAGCGTACGTCCGGAAACTTCAAGAGGAGTTCGCTCAGGCCTTGGGCCACACGCGTGCGCAATTGGAGACGGTCCAGGACGAGGTGCGTCAGGCGCAGGGGACCGACAAGGCGTTGACCGAAAGCCTGGCGCAGATCGGGCAATTGACGCAGGAGAAAGAAGACCTGGTGAAGGAGAAGGAGGAGCTGGCGAAAAAGCTCGGCGCCTTGAACGATCGGCTTTTTAAGAACAACATGGCGCTCTCCGCGAGTACGACAGCGGAGAAGGAAAACCGCCGATTGAAGGTTGAGCTGGGCGACCTGATAGAAAAACATAACAACATCGCAACGCAGCACGCGGAGTTGAAGAAGCGTTACGGCGAGATGGAGACCGAGTGGGAGGCCCTGAAGGAAGAGCAGGGGCAGGTGGTCTCCGCCCTGCAACAGGTCGATCTCCTGCGGCGCGAGAACGAGGGACTCCGAGGGAAGGCGGCGACCTCCGAAGCGAAATTGAGGAATTTACTGAACAAGATCGTGGACCTTGAATCGAACAACCAGGACCTCCAGGAGAAGACGCGCACGAAGGTCAGTCCCCGCGATTTCCGGGAGACGCAAAAGAGCAACCAGCAACTGGAGACCGAGAACGCCGGTCTCAAGAGACGCCTGAAGGACGCACAGCGTTCGCTCGAGGAGGCGCGTTCTTCAGAGAAGGAGCTGAGCCGCCTGGCGCAGAGGCAAGAGGTCAAGATAGCGCGCATGGAGACCGAGTTGAAAAAGTGGGACAAGGAGCGCACGACCTGGGTGCGCCAGGAGAGGCAATCCGAGGATGTCCTGGGCGAGAAGAAGGAGAAGATCGACCAGTTGCGGGAGGTCTTGACCGCCACGGAGAGCGAGAGCAAGGAGCTCCAGGCCAAGGTGGACAGCTTTGCGAGCCGGCACGCCGCCGTGAACACCCAGCTGGAAAAGCTCGCCAGGGAGAACGCGCTGCTCCACTACAACCTGGGCGTGATCTACACGGAGAAGGCCCTGTACGAGCAGGCGATCAAAGAGTATGAGTTGGCCCTGGAGCGCAACCCGGGGGACCCTTTTGCGGCCTACAACCTGGGCATCATCTATTCGCAGTACGTCATCGACGAGGAGCAGGCGGTCAAGTACTTCCAGATGTATCTCAAGACGGCGCCCGAGGACAAGGACGCGGACCGGGCCCGCAGGTACATCTTGACGCGGGGATCCTATAATGTCGACACGAAGATCTAAGATCATCGTCTGTGTCCTTGCGGTCGCGCTGACCGGTCTCGTCGTGCAGCCGGCGGTCCCCGAGGAGCGCTACGCCTCCGTGAAACCGGGGCTGGCGGCCGGGGTCCCCCTGCCCCAACCGCCGGACTTTGACCGGGACAAGATCTCGCTCGACCTGCGCGACATGGACATCGCCGAGGCCCTGAAGTTCCTGGCCCTCAAGGCGGGCCTCAACATCATCCCCACGCAGAAGGTGGCCGGCCGCGTCACGCTCATGGTCAACGACGTGCCCATCCGCGACGTCTTTGACCTCATGATCCGCAGCAACGCCCTGGCGTACGAGAAGCGCGGGGACATCTACAACGTGATGACGGAAGACGAGTTCAAGTCCTACTTCGGCAAGAACTTCGCCGACAACCGCGAGGTCAGGGTCTTTCATCTCAAGTACGCGGTGCCCGATCAGGTCTTTACCATCCTCGATAGCTTCAAGAGCTCTATAGGCAAGATCTTCGTCGAGCAGGAGACGGGGACGGTCATCATCCTGGACGCTCCCGAGCGCATGGCGGATATCGCGAAGGCGGTGGAGGCGCTCGAGCAGAAGACGATGGTCAAGATCTTCGACCTCAAATACGCCAACGCCAAGGACATCGAAGAGCGGCTCAAGGCCCAGCTGGACGAAAAGAAGGTCGGCACCATCCAGGCGGACGAGCGCACGAACCAGGTCATGGTCCAGACGCTGCCCGAACGCATGGCAGACATCGAAGGGCTCATCCGGGGCCTGGACACCAAGACGCGGGAGGTCCTTATAGACGCGCGCATCATCAAGATCAGCCTGACCGACGGCAAGACCCGCGGGGTGGAGTGGGAGGGGCTCTTCAGCCTCGGCAAGAAGTACGGCCTCTCCTATATCGGCTCGACGCCCTTTTCGGTGGTCAACCCTTTGACCACCGCCGGGACCTTCACCTCCCGCAAGGCGCTCTATGACGTGATGCAGTATTACAACGGCGATATCGGCTCGTATCCTTTCAGCGGCACGACCTCTTCCTTGAGCTCGAGCACCAAGGACACGGGCAGCGAGAGCCTGCACATAGGCATGATCGGCCGCCATGACTTTGACGTCCTCTACAAGTACCTCGACACGATCGGCGAGACGAAGATCCTCTCGTGTCCCCAGATCGCGGTCATCAACAACCAGGAGGCGAAGATCCACGTCGGGGAACGCCAGGCCTACGTGACGACGTCGACGACGACCGGCCAGACCACGACGACCGTCTCCGAGAACGTGACCTACGTGTCCGTGGGGGTGCAGCTCTCCGTCATCCCGACGATCAACGACGAGGGCTACGTGACGATGAAGATCAAGCCCGAGATCAGCAACGTGGTGGACGTCATCGTCTCCTCGAGCGACAACGTGATCCCGATCATCGACACGACGGTGGCCGAGACCTCCGTCATGGTCAAGGACGGCTCGACCATCATGATCGGCGGCCTGCGCCGGGAAGAGGAGGTCGAGACGTACGCGGGCACGCCCTTCCTGGGGCGCATCCCGTTCTTGGGATATTTCTTCTCCCAAAAGGAAAAGAGCAAGCGCCATGCCGAGATCCTCGTCCTCTTGACGCCGCATATTATCGAGGGGGACAGCTTGACGACGGGCTACGAGCACGACTTCCAGGCGAAGCTGGACAAGGCGTATGAAGAGTACACGCCGATAACGGCCGAGTCGGACCTGAGTCCGCAGCCCCTGGCCCCCCGGTCGTACCAGGAATATCCGGATATCAAAGAAGAAAAAGAGTCGTATCCGTTCGAGATCAAACCGGTCAGGGAGAGCTGATGATTTCCTTCAGATGCCGTCGTATCGGGGCAGGGCTGGTTTTGGCAGCAGGGGTCTGGGTCGTGGCAAGGGCGGGATCTGTCCGGGCCCAGGAGGAGGCCGCTGTGGAGGCCGCTGGGGAGGCCGCGACGCCGGTTGCGCCGTGCAGCGCCCAGCTGGCCCAGCTCCAGGAAGAGCACAAGCGCCTCCTGGTTGATTACAAGAACGCGGTGGCGCAGGCCCGGGCATTGCTCGCCTATAAACGCGAGGCCCGCGATGCCGATGATATCCGCCGCCAGTTCGAGATGCAGGGCCGTAAGCGGGAGGAAGACCGGCAAGAGGCCGTCAAGAAGGCGGAGGGGCTGGCGCGGCGCGTCGAAAATCTGAACGCCGACATCGTAAAACTGCGCGAGGAACGCGACACGTACAAGAATTCTTTTGAAAAAGCCACTGTCGAGAATATAATAGAAGCTGACGCGCAGAAAAAGGTCGATGCCCTGGAGGAAGAACGGCGCGGTCTGAGCA
>CAZDLS010000099.1:0-6110 GCA_964506425.1 uncultured Planctomycetia bacterium
CGACCCAGGCGCGACGGGTGGGCTTCTTTTTCATGATGATGTCGCAGCGGTTGTGGCCGAAGGCCAGGTCCCAGTCAAATCCCAGGCGGACCATGTGCTTGATATAACTATAGCCGTACTTGTAGAGCAGGCCGGTGTCGTCGAGCTTCTTGTCGGAATAGACGTAGCGCAGGTCAAGGCCGGCCGTGTCCGAGGCCTGCCACGCCACGAAGCCGTTGAGCCCCCAACTGTGGGCCCGGCTGATATTGCGCGCGACGAAGCGCGCGTCGGCAGGCGTCAGCTTGGTGAAGTCGATGGTGTCGTCCTCGCGCCGGCCGAAGAGGCTCAGTGCCGCGTCCATGTCGGGGGTGATCTTTTTGCGCCAGCCCGCCTCGAGGTTGAGGGCGTGCTCCGGTTCGAGGCCCGGGTCGCCGGCCGTCGTCGGGTCGATATAGTAAAGCTCGGTGAAGGTCGGCACGCGCGTGGTGCGGCCGAAGGTCACGAAGACGTCGGCGCGGTCGGCGCAGGCGTGGGTGAGCGCAACGCCGCCCGTCACCTCGGAGCCGGAGGTCGTGTAGTCGTCGAGGCGCAGGGTGATGTTAAGGGCCGTGCGGTCAGAGAGCTCGAGGCGCGGGTCGAGAAAGGCGTTCCAGTGGCCGCGGTCGTGCGCGCCGAGGTTGGCGGAGGTGATGCGCTCTTCGCCGTAGTCAAAACCGAGCGGCAGGTCCCAGGAACCGAAGTGCCGGGTGACGGTGGCGCCGGCGCCGGTGGTATCGGTGCGGTGGTGGTTGAGGTAAAACGCGATGTTCTCGACGTTGAGCGCAAACTTGTCATGGTGCCGGCGCCAGGAGGCGCGGGGCTCGAAGGTCCAGGTGCCGTCACTCCGGCGGCCGCGCAGGTTCACGAAGCGGGTGTTCGTCCACTCCTTCGAGGGGAATCCGCTGTTCGGGGTGTAGAAATCATAGGCGCCGAACTCTTTTTCATTGTAACCCGCGTCGAGGGTAAGGCCGGTGGCGTCGCCGCTGCCGGCGGCCCCGGCGTCGCTGCCGGCGACGGCCCCGGCGTCGTCGCCCCAGGCGGCCGAGTAGAAAAAGGTCTCGGTGCGATAGTCCATGTCGTAGCGGGAGCCCTCGCTCTGGCCGTGCGCAACGCTCAAGGCGTGGCGGCCGCCGAGGCCCTTGACGTTCACGCGGCCTCGGGCCTCAAAGGTGGTGTCGTTGCCGCCGGCGATGGAAAAAGAGTTTATGCCGGCAGCGGGCTGAGCGGGAACGGCCTGAGCAGAGGCGGCCTGAGCAAGGGCCTGAGCAGGGGCGGGCTTTTTCAGGACGAAGTTCACCGCCCCGCCGATGCCGCCGGGGCCGTATTTGACAGCGGCGCCGGCCGGGATAAGCTCCACGCGCTCGATATCCTCTATATTGAAGAAGAGGTCAAGGTCGTGATGGCTGGTCTGGGAATCCTTGACAGGCACGCCGTTGACGAGGATGAGGACCTGCTGGAAGGTGGAGGCGTTGAGGGTGATATCGGATTTGATGCCGGAGCGGCCGCGGGTCTGCAGGTCCGCGCCCAGGGCGCTCAACACGTCTTCGGGCGAAGAGAGGGCCAGGCGCCGGATATCCTCTTGCGTGATGACGGCTGAGGCGAGGCCCGACCCTGCCTCCTCTGCGCCGCGCGTCACGACGATAGGTTCGAGGTCCAGGCCAACTCCCGCCCCGGCCGGCGCGGCCGGCGCGGCCGCTATCAGACACGCGGCCGTGGTCGCAGCCAGGCAGGCCGTGCTAAGGCTTCTTCTCTTCATACAAGGGGGACATGGCGCGCAGCTTGGCCACGATACCGGGGAAGACTTCCAGAAAGCGGTCGATATGGGCGTCCTTGGTATAGCGTCCCAGGGTCAGGCGCAGCGAGCCGTGGCACAGCTCGTGCGGCCGGCCGATGGACAAGAGCACGTGCGAGGCCTCGAGGTCGCCCGAGGTGCAGGCCGAACCCGTCGAGGCCGCGATGCCCAGCGCGTCCAGGCTCAGCAGCATGGACTCGCCCTCGACGTACTCGATCGAGAAGTTGACGTTATTGGGCAGGCGCCGGTTCGCAGGACCGTTCAGGTAGACGCGCTCGATGCGCTTGGGGACCTCGGCGATGAGCCGGTCGCGCCAGGCAGTCTGCTGCCCGGCCTCGGCGTCCATCTTCTGGGCGCAGATCTCAACGGCCTTGCCCGTGCCCACGATGCCCGGCAGGTTCTCCGTCGAGGCCCGACGCCTGTTCTCCTGGCCGCCGCCGCGCAGGAACGGCAGGATGCGCGTGCCCTTGCGCACGTACAGGCACCCGACGCCCTTGGGCCCGTAAAACTTGTGCGCCGACAAGGACAGGAGGTCCACGTTCAGGTCGTTGACGTTGACGGGTATGTGGCCGACCGTCTGGACCGCGTCGGTGTGCAAGATGATCCCCTTCCCCTTCGCGATCCTGCCGATCTCCTTGATGGGCTGGATGGTGCCGATCTCGTTATTGGCGTGCATCACGGAGATAAGGACCGTCTTGTCCGTGACGGCGGCCGCGATGTCGTCGGGCGCGATCAACCCCTCTGCGTCGGGCTTGACGTACGTCACCTTGCAGCCCTGCTTCTCCAGGAACTGCGCCGGTTCGATGACGGCGTGGTGCTCCACGGCCGTGGTGACGACGTGGTCGCCCTTCTTGGCGTTGGCCCACAAGACGCCGAAGAGCGCGGTGTTGTCCGACTCCGTGCCGCCCGACGTGAAGATGATCTCCTCGTCCCTGGCGCCCAGAAAAGAGGCGACCCGGGCGCGGGCCGCCTCGACGGCCTTGCGGGCCTCCTGGCCGAACCCGTGGATGCTCGACGGGTTGCCGAAGCGCTGCGTGAAATAGGGCTCCATCGCCTTCAGGACCTCGGGGTCCGTGGGCGTCGTCGCCGCGTAATCAAGATAGATCCTGTCCATGGCAACCTCTCTTATATTGTTCCCGTCAGCCAGACGGCGTACAACAGGCCCAACAGTAGGGACATTATACTCACCAACGTGAGATACACAAAGAGGATTTTGCCGCCGAACTTCTTGCGCAGGACGAGGATGGTGCCGTAGCTCGTGACAGGCCCTGCCAAAAGCAGGACCATGCCCGCGCCGACGCTCAGGCCCTGGTTGATCAACGCATCCGCCAGGGGCACGGTCGCGGTCGAGCAGATATACATCAAAAGCCCGAAGACGAGGCTGAACGCATACCCCCACCCGCCGGCGAGGTAGTTCTCGATGAGGGTCCTGAACGGCACGTACGCCGCCACCGCCGCCGCGATCACGATGCCGATGACCGTCTCAATGCCGATGTCCCTGGGCATGTCGATATAGGCGAACCGCAGGACCGAGACGATGCGCACGCGCAGCCCCTTCTTATGGACGTGGCACGTCTCTTCGTTCTTGTGGCACTCCGGGCACGCCTCCTCTTTCTCCTCCTGGGCCCGCGCAGGCGCCCTCAGGCGGTTGCCGACCAGGCCTATCACGACCCCCATCAGGATAACGGCAAAAAAGATATAGGCGGCAAAGGACGGTCCCAGGAGGCGGTATGTCACCGCCAGGGCGCTGATCGAGGTGGCGGGCGTGGCCACGAGAAACGCCAGGACCGGCCCCAGCCGCGCGCCTTTCTTGTAAAATCCCACCGCCACCGGCAGAGACCCCCAGCAACAGATCGGCAAGAGCGTCCCCACGAGCGTCGAGAGCAAGATAGGCCGTATCCCCGGCCGGCCGAGGTTGCGGTCCACCCACCTCTGCGGGATGAACTCGTGCGCCAGGCCGCTCAAAAAGAAACCCACTGCCAGGGCCGGCATGACCTCGACAAGATAGTGCCGCAGATGTAAGAGAAAGTCGCTAAGCATCGCCGTTATCTTCCTATCGCCTCGTTCAGGCTCCCCGTGCGGTAGCCGCGTGGATCGACGGTAACGTCTGTATATCCCAGGGGCCTCATGAGCGCCTTCACCGCGCGCGGTTTAAGCCGCCGTATCTCTCTTTTGTCCACCTCGACACGGGCCGTCTTGCCCGCGTCCCGCACCCGGAGGTTGCCGGTTATGCCGAACTTCTCGCGCAGCCGCTTCTCGGCCCGCTCGATGCGGCGCAGGCGGCCGGCCGTGATCCCGGAATAATAAGGTATGCGCGAGGCCAGACACGCCATCGCCGGCGCCGACCACGTCGGCAGCCCCCACTCTTTGGAGAAGGAGCGGATCTCCCTTTTTGTCAGGCCGGCCTCCTGGAGCGGGGAGACCACGCCAAAGGCGGCCTTGGCCTTGGCCCCGGGCCGGTAATCTTTCAGGTCATCGGCGTTGGAACCGTCTATGACGGCCGCCAGCCGGCCTTTTCGGGCCATCTGCGTCAGCCGGCCGAACAGCTCGGATTTACAATAATAACAGCGGTCGGGCGGGTTGCGCCGGAAGCGCCGGTCGCGCAGTTCGCGTGTGCGGATCAGGCGCCAGCGCACCCCCATCGCAGAGGCGTGGCGGCCCGCCCGATCGGCTTCGTCGTGCGTATACGTTTCGGATAAGGCCGTTACCGCCAGGACGCGGTCGCCGAGCGTCTCCCGGGCCGCCTTCAGCAGGAACGTGCTGTCCACGCCCCCTGAATAGGCCACGAGCACCGACCCCAAACCCTGCAGCCGGCGTGTCAGCTTATTCAACTTCTTTTGACGCACCATGCGGCCCCCTTGGTTCAGGCTGAGATGACTTCCTTCACCTCGGGCGCGTGCTTCCTGATGATACGCTCGACCCCCATCTTCAATGTCATCTGCGACATCGGGCAGTGGCCGCAGGCGCCGGTGAGCCTGAGCGTCACCTTGCCGTCGTCCGTGACGCTGACCAGCTCCACGTTGCCGCCGTCCGCTTCAAGCATGGGCCGCACCTCGTTCAATGCCGCTTCGACCTTCTCTTTCAATGCCATGTTGTTCTCCTTTCATGAGACAAAATGAGACAAACAGCCAGGCTCTTTGTCTCAAATTCGCGGTTCAAAAATGAGACAAAGAGCCTGGCTGTTTGTCTCACTTTCTAGGCTTCGCAGGACTACCGCAATCGCTTAAGGACCTCGCGCATGAACGCGGGCAGGTCTTCGGGTTTGCGTGAGGTGATGAGGTTGCCGTCCACGGCCACCTCCTTGTCGACGAACACGGCGCCGGCGTTGACCAGGTCGTCCTTGATGGCGAAAAAGGACGTGACGGTCTTGCCCTTCAACACCCCCGCCGAGACGAGGACCCAGCCGCCGTGGCAGATGGAGGCGACGACCTTGCCCTTTTCGAAGAGCGCGCGCACGAAGGCGTTGACCTCGCCGTAGCGGCGCAGGATGTCGGGCGCGTAACCGCCGGGGATGATCACGGCGTCGAAGGTGCGCTTCGCCGCCTCGGCGATGCTCAGGTCCTCCCGGATCTCGTAGCCGTGCTTGCTCTTGTAGGTCTTGGCGCGGCCGGTGCCCACGGCATAGGCCTCGTGCCCCGCCTCTTTCAGCCGCAGGAACGGATACCAGACCTCCAGGTCTTGATAAATGTCTTCGACGAGAACCGCGACCTTAGCCATGCTGCCCCTCCTTGTCGATCAGGTCCTGGACCGAGACGCTGTCCAGATAATCCTCGATGCGGTCTTTGAGAGTTTCCCAGACGCCGCGCAGGGAGCACCTCTTATCATTGCGGCAACAGCTCTTGTGGGCCTTTTTGTTCCGGACGCAGATCACCTCGAAGGCCTGTCCCTCCACCGCCGCCAGGACGTCCCGGATGGTGATCTTGTCCGACGGACGGCTCAACAGGTACCCGCCGTTGACCCCGCGCACGCTCTTGATGAGCCTGCCCCGCCGCAGCTTCAGGAGAAGCTGCTCGATGTAGTCCTGCGGCAGGCCCTCTGAATCCACGATACGGCGGATGGACACGGGCCCTTTAGGGCCGAACCGGCCGATCGCCATGAGGCAGCGCACCGCGTAATCGCCCTGCGTCGTTATCCTCATACACCCTTAGTCTATAATACCCGATGGTTTTTGTCAAGTATTAAGAAAAGAACGCGGGGCGCAGGCTGTTTCCCGGCTCGCCTGCACCCCGCATTGTATGGTGTCTATCCTGTTTTATTCTTCCAGGTCGGCTGCTTCTTCCTTCATCTCCATCGTGGCCTT
>CAZDLS010000100.1:0-6110 GCA_964506425.1 uncultured Planctomycetia bacterium
ACCGGATCAGCCTGGACATTCGCATATTTCTCCGGGTGCGGCAACAATCGACGCAACAGTCGACGTGGACGTCCGACGCCGAGGAGAGCGATGCAGGAAGTGTGGCCCGGAACGCCGTATCCGCTGGGGGCCAGCTGGGACGGCACCGGCAGACGCGGTACAGGAAATTGGAGACGATATGGCTGCCGCGGGCCGTGTGCGCGACCTCGGGATGGAATTGCACGCCGATGAACTTGCGGTCCTTGCTGCAAAAGGCGGCAAAGGGAGTGCTCAAGGTGTGGGCGATGCCCTGAAAACCCTTGGGCAGCTTAATGACGTAATCGCCGTGGCTCATCCAGGAGGTGATGTTGCCGGGCAGGCCGTTGAAGAAGTCGGCGTGGTCGTCGATGAAGAGCTCCTGGCGGCCGTACTCGCGCTCGCGCGTCCTCTTCACCCGTCCGCCCAGGACATGGGCCATCAGCTGCTGGCCATAACAGATCCCCAGGATCGGGATGCCCAGCTTAAAAATGCCCTTATCGCACTTCGGGCTCTTGTCGTCGTAGACGCTCGCCGGCCCGCCCGAGAGGACGAGGCCGCGGGGGCCTATCTTCTTGATCTCCTCGACCGAGATGCCGTGCGGGACGATCCTGCTGTAGACTTTGTTCTCGCGGATGCGGCGGGCGATGAGCTGCGTGTACTGCGAGCCGAAGTCCAGGATGAGGACGGCGTTCTTCAGGCTGTTCGCGACCGTGCCGGGACGAAATTCTTTTTTGCCCCGTCCCCGGCGCTTCATGCCCCAATTACGGCCCGGCCCGCCGAATCGTCCCCTCGAACGGCTGGGCGGGCGCGCGGCCTCCGCCTTCGGCTTGACGACCGTCTTGGGCTTCGTGGCCGTCTTGCGCTTCGTGGCCGTCTTGGGCTTCGTGGCCTTCTTGGGCTTCGTGGCCTTCTTGATCTTTTTCCCGCCTTGCGGTCTCTTCTTCAGCTTCTTTTTCAAACCGGCCTCCAAAAATTTTATCTTGCCTGCGACGGGACCTATTTGCCCATGCCCACGCGCTGCGCCGCCTGGAAGATCTTGCCCTCGGTCTGGATCGACGGGGCGATGATCATCTCCACGTCGTGCATCTCCCTGATGGTGGCGGCGCCCAGGCACCCCATGGAGGTCGTCAGCGCCCCCATCAGGTTCTGTGAGCCGTCATCCACCCTCGCCGGACCAAACAGGATCTCTTCCAGCGTTCCCGACGTGCCCACCTGGACGCGCGTGCCGCGCGGCAGGTTGGCGTGGGACGTCGCCATCCCCCAATGATAACCCCGGCCCGGGGCCTCCACGGCGCGCGCAAAGGCCGAGCCGACCATGACCGCGTCGGCGCCGGCGGCAAAGGCCTTGCAGATCTCGCCGCCGATACGCATGCCGCCGTCCGTGATCATGGGGATATATTTTCCCGTTCGCTTATAATACTGGTCGCGGGCCGCGGCCGCGTCGATCGTGGAGGTCACCTGCGGCACGCCGATGCCCAGGACGCCGCGGGTGGTGCATGCCGCGCCCGGTCCGATACCGATCAAGAGCCCTGCCGCCCCTGTCTCCAGGAGCTCCATCGTCACCTCGTACGTGACGCAGTTGCCGATGATGACCGGCATCTTGGTCTTGGAGCAGAATTTTCTGAGGTCGAGGGCCTTATAGGCCTTGCTGATGTGCCTGGTGGTGGTGACCGTGGATTGGACGACGAAGATGTCGGCGCCCGCTTCTTCGGCGAGAGCGGCAAAGCGATCGGCGTTCTGCGGGATGCAGCTGACCGCGGCCGGCGCCTTCTTCTTCTTGATCTCCGAGACGCGCTTGGCGACCAGCTTCTCTTTGATGGGGCGGGTATAGACGTCCTGGACGAGGCGCGTGGCCTCCTGCGGCGTGGCCTGGGCGATCCGGTCGAGGACCGCGGCCGGGTCGTCGTAGCGGGTCTGCACGCCGTCCAGGTTCAGGACCGCGATGCCGCCCAGCTTGCCCATCTCCACGGCAAAGCGCACGTCCACGACCCCGTCCATGGCCGCGGCCATGATCGGGACGCGGTACCGCTCGCCCCCCAGCTCCCAGGAAGGGTCCACCTCAGCCGGGTTGATCGTCACCATGCCCGGCACCAGGGCCACCTCGTCAAACCCGTAACACCGCCTGCCGCGCCTGTTCATGCCGATCCATTCCGCCATCTAATCCTCCGAAAATAGGTAGATTTTACGTGAAAGAATTTGAGATATTTTAACCGCAAATCCCTCCCCTGTCAAGCTATTAGCGCTTGAAAAAGGGGACAGGCTACTTTTTTCCCAAAAAAACAGGCCCCCTTTGATGAAAGGGGGCCTGTTCTATCTTTCGTTGCAAGACGGCGCTTAATACATCCCGCCGCCGCCCATGCCGCCCGGCGGCATCGGCATCGAGGGCTTGTCCTTCTCCGGAAGGTCTGTGACGAGCGCCTCGGTCGTCAGCAGGAGCGACGCGATGCTGGCCGCGTTCTCCAGCGCCGTGCGCGTCACCTTGGTCGGGTCGATGATGCCCGCCTCGAGCATGTCGACGTATTCGTCGGTATTGACGTCGTAACCGACGTTCTTCTTCTCGCTCTTCACGCGCTGGACGATCACCGAGCCGTCCACGCCGGCGTTGGCCGTCAGCTGGCGCATCGGCTCTTCGAGGGCCCGGCGCACGATGTTCGCGCCCACCTTCTCGTCGTCGTCGCCGACCTTGAGGGAGTCGAGAGTGGCCATGCAGCGCAGGAGCGCCACCCCGCCTCCCGGCACGATCCCTTCCTGGACCGCCGCGCGGGTGGCGTGCAGCGCATCCTCGACGCGCGCCTTCTTCTCCTTCATCTCCGTCTCGGTCGCGGCGCCGACGTTGATCACCGCCACGCCGCCGGAGAGCTTGGCCAGCCGTTCCTGCAGCTTCTCTTTATCATAATCCGAATCGCTGTCATCGACCTGCTTCTTGATCTGCGCGATGCGGCCGTTGATGGCCTGGGTCTTGCCCGCGCCCTCGATGATGGTCGTGTTCTCCTTGTCGATGGTGACGCGCTTGGCGCGGCCCAGGTCGGCGACGTCCAGGTTCTCGAGCTTGATGCCCAGGTCCTCGGTGATGGCGCGGCCGCCCGTCAGGATCCCGATGTCCTCGATCATGGCGCGGCGACGGTCGCCGTAACCCGGGGCCTTGACCGCGCAGCACTGGAAGGTCCCGCGCAGCTTGTTGACGACCAGGGTCGTCAACGCCTCACCCTCGATGTCCTCGGCGATGATCATGAGCGGCTTGCCCAAACGCGCGATCTTCTCCAAGAGAGGAAGGATATCCTTGATGGCGGAGATCTTCTTCTCATAGATGAGGATAAAGGGCTCCTCTAAGACCGTCTCCATGCGCTCGGCATCCGTGACAAAGTACGGGGACAGGTACCCCTGATCGAACTGCATGCCTTCGACCACGTCCATGGTCGTGGCCGTGGACTTGGCCTCTTCGACCGTTATGACACCGTCCTTGCCGACCTTTTCCATGGCCTCGGCGATGTCCGAACCGATCTTCTCGTCGCCGTTCGCCGCGATGGCGGCTACCTGGGCTACCTCTTTCTTGCCCTTGATGGGCGTCGAGAGCTTCTTGAGCTCTTCGACGACGGCGGCAACGGCCTTCTCGATGCCGCGCTTCAAGCCCATCGGATTCATGCCCGCCGTGACGCTCTTCAAGCCCTCGCGGTAGATGGACTCGGCCAGGACCGTCGCGGTCGTGGTGCCGTCACCGGCCACGTCCGACGTCTTCTCGGCGACCTCTTTGACCATCTGGGCGCCCATGTTCTTGAACGGGTCCTCGAGCTCGATCTCCTTGGCCACGCTCACACCGTCCTTGGTGATGGTCGGGGAGCCGAATTTCTTGTCGAGGACGACGTTGCGGCCCTTGGGGCCCAGCGTCACCTTGACGGCCTTGGACAACTCTTCAACACCGGCAAGGAGCTCGCGCCTCGCCTCATCGCTGAACTTCAACTGCTTTGCCATAATTACCTCCATGAGTTCAAATGCGGACAGATGTCCTTATTTCTTGGATTTCGACTCGCCTGCGCCCATGATCGCCAAGATGTCCTCTTCACGGACGATCAGATATTCTTCGCCGTCCTTGGTCGTGACCTCGGTGCCCGAGTACTTGCCGTAGAGCACGATGTCGCCGACCGATACCTCCGGCTTGCGGACCTCACCGCTGTCCAGGACCTTGCCCTTGCCGACCGCGACGACCTTGCCCTCTTGCGGCTTCTCCTTTGCCGTGTCCGGCAGGATGATGCCACCCTTGGTCTTCTCCACGGCCTCGAGCGGCTTGATGACGATCCTATCACTCAATGGCTGCAGCTTCATACGACTACCTCCTTTTGTTGGCAACCTATTGACCTGACTGCTAAATAACCCCCTAAAAAAATGGCGCCAGAGAACGCCAGACCTACTTAGCACTCCTTATCTTCGAGTGCTAATTCTAAACAAACAACAAAACGTTGTCAAGAATTTTTTTTAACTCTTTTTTGTGGAGACAACCAGGGCGAGACCTTTATGGATCAGATCCTCGTCAATGCGACGCAGGTAACGGGTGTGCGGCCGTACAAGAATGGCATCCCCTCCCGTGGCCACGACCTTGAAGCCTTTGCACCGGCCGGACAGGAGCCGGCCCAGGATGCCGTCACACAACCCTGCCACGCCATAGACCAGGCCCGCGCGAATACTGCTCTGCGTGTCGCGGCCGACCAGCTCAACGGGCCGGGCCAACTCGACGTAGGGAAGCAGCGCGGTCTTGCGCTTGAGCGCCTCCTGCATGATCCTGAAGCCGGGGGTGATCAGGCCGCCCAGATACGCGCCTTGCCGCGAGACGATGTCAAAGGTGATGGCCGTGCCGAAATCCACCACGACCAGGCCCGGACCATAAAACTTCTTGGCCGCGTAAGCGCCGACCAGCCGGTCCTGGCCCACCTGGCGCGGCTTGCGGTACAGGTTCCTGATAGGCACCTTCACGTCTTCGCCCGTAAAAAAAACGGGCACACCCAGGGACTTGCGGCAGGCGCGCCTGACCCGGCCATTGACGCCGGCGACCACGCTGCACGCGCAGACAGCCGCCAACCGCTCCCCGCGCCCCATAGAGCGGGCGATAAGCTTTCGCACGGCCCGCTCCACCACGGCCTCGCTCAAGGCCTGCGTGGGCAAGGAAAGGCGCGCCCGCACCCGGCCCCTGCGCACCAGACCGAAAGCGGTATTGGTGTTTCCTATATCAATAGTCAACATGGTCTTCATTTCAATATCTCCAGCGACCCGGCCGTCACGCTCACCTGCGTGCCGTTGTCACGGCGCAGGACCAGCCCGCCGTCCTCATCAAAGTCCACAGCCGACCCTGTTATTGTGCGCTCGCCGTTCGTGACCCGCACCCGGCTTCCCAGGACCAGCTCAGAGGCATGGCGCAGGTCTTCCAGGATAAAGTGAAACTTGTGCTCCTTCAGCAGGCCGTATCCTTCGTCGAGCTTGCGTATCATTATATGCGCCAGGTCATCGATGTCAAACTCCCGGCCTGTCACCGTCTTGAGCGACACCGCGTCTTCAGGCAGGTCCTCGGCGGCCGTGTTGACGTTGAGCCCCACGCCGACCACCGCGTGGCCGATCTTGTCCCCGGCCAGGCTCGTCTCAGTCAGGATGCCGCACACCTTCCCGCCCTCCAGATAAACGTCGTTGGGCCACTTGATGGAGACCGCGCCCACGCCGAGCTCCTGCAGGGCCTTGGCCACAGCCCAGCCGGCCATGAGCGTGATGCGCGTCGCCCGGTCCGCCTCCACCTGCGGCCGCAATATAAAGGAAAAGTAGAGCCCGCCCTCGGGCGACACCCACTCCTTGCCATGCCGGCCCCGGCCCTGCGTCTGGCCCCTGGCCACGACGACCGCGCCCTCGAGCTCTCCGGCCCGCGCCAGGAAGTGCGCCAGGTCGTTCGTCGTCGTCACGACGTCATACGCATACACCTTGCGCCCGACGACCTTCGTCCCGAGGCTCGCCTTCCCCGCCCGCTGCTTAAATATGTGAGTCAATCCTTCGTCCATATGATTCTAACTTAAATATAGCTTGCTAAAGTAGTGACATTACATGCACCTTTTCCGATT
>CAZDLS010000101.1:0-6032 GCA_964506425.1 uncultured Planctomycetia bacterium
TCCTGTTTTATTCTTCCAGGTCGGCTGCTTCTTCCTTCATCTCCATCGTGGCCTTCTCTTCGGCCACCTCGGAAGCCATCATGGCCGCGATCTGCGCATCCGCGAGCGCCGCATAGGTGTCGGGATCGTTCATGAACTCCTCTTCACAGCCCGGGCAGCAGACGTTATAGACCTTGCCGGCATACTCGACCGTTACCATGTCGTTTTCATCGATCATCGAGTTGCAGACCGGACAGACGGTGTTGCCGACTTCCTCGTCCATCGCCGTCGCCTGGGTCTCCGCTTCCTGGGCCATTGCCGCGGTCGCCATGCCGACAAAAGCGGCGACGGCCAACAGCAGCATTGCCTTTCTTGCCATGTTACCCTCCTCTTTTTTCTGTCTGCGCCTCTTACCGAGACCAGATCAGCCAGCCAAACGCATACGCCGCGGCGACCGCCGCAAGCGTAAAGGGAATGCCTATCTTCATGAACTCTTTGAAGGAAACGGCGATGCCGTGTTTCTTAAGGATGCCGCAGGCCACGATATTGGCCGAGGCGCCGATAGGGGTGATATTACCACCAAGGCTCGCGCCAATCAAGAGCCCGAATAAAAAGAGGTGCGGGGGCATGGAGAGCCGCTCTCCCATGATAAGGGCGACCGGCAGCATGGCCGCCAGGAACGGAACATTGTCCACGAAGGCCGACGCCACCATGGCCAGGAGGACGAGGAGCGTGTAACCGTAAAAAGCATTGCCCTTGACCGCGTCCGCGAGGCCGTCCGCGATGACCTGGATCCAGCCCGTGGCCGTCAGGCCCCCCACCAGGATGAAGACCGAGACGAGGAAGAGCGCGGTCTCCCAGTCCAGGGACTTGAGGCCGGGCACGAGGGGCTTTTTGAGCCGCACCTTGGCCCACACGAGGCTCACGATACCGGCCACGATGCACATAAGTCCTGCCAGATAAGAGAACTCCTTGTCGATGAACGACGAGAGCGCCAAGAGCGCGATGAGGACCACCAGGATGCCGGTGGGGACCCACGAAATGACCCGCTCCGATGCCACGATGGTAACCTTCCGCTGGTGGCGGCGGAAGATGAAATAAAGGACGACCAGGGAAGCGAGCGCGCCGATCTCCACGGCAAAAAAGATGCTTGGCCGGCCTTTATAGAAGAAAAAATCCATGAAGTTCATCCTGGCAAAACCCGCCAGGAGCATGCTCGGCGGGTCGCCGATCAGCGTCGCGGCGCCCTGGAGGTTGCTCGAGATGGCGATCGAGATCATCATGGCGGACGGGTGGATATCGAGCTTATAGGCGAGCGTCAGCGCGATGGGCGCGACGATGAGGACGGTGGCGACGTTCTCGACAAAGGCCGAGATAAAGCCGGTCAACAGGCAGACGAGGAGGATCGCCCAGGCGGAGCTGCGGGCCCGGTTGACGATCCCCTCCGCGAGATACGCCGGCACGCGGGACTCCATGAAGATGTCCGCCACGGCGAGCGTCCCGACGAAGATGCCCATCACGTTCCAGTTGACCGCCCGCAAGGCCTCCTGGAGCGGCATGGCCCCGCTCAGCATGAGGAGCGCGGCGCCGGCCGCCGCCACCCACGGCCTGCGCCTGGGCCAGACGACGAAAAGCGCGTAGCAGACCACGAACACCAACAGGACCACGTAACGATATTCCATCCGTGCACCCACAGAGTGAGACTAAGGTCCGACCTGTTTGTCTCATTTTTTGAGACAAACAGGTCGGACCTTTTGTCTCAGTTTTTGAAGGCGGCCTGGGTCACGACCCGTTCGCCTTCGGACAAGGCCCTGAGCACCGGACAATACAACCGGCCGGTCTCGTCCGCTGTCCGCCCCTTGGCGGGGAGATCGAGCTCGACCTTGCGCAGCTCGAAATCCCCTGCCCCCTGATCGACCCACACGAAGTGCTGTGTGCCGGTATCCCAAAGCGCTTCTTGGGGCACGGCCAGGACCATCATGGCCAAAAAGGGGCTCACGTACTGCGAACGGATGGCCACTTCTATCTGCGTGTCGGGCTTCAATCGATGATCGGGGTCTTCGACTTCCACCTGGAAACGCAAAGTCTGTGTCGCGGCATCATAGCGGGACTGGACAAGACTCATCTTGCCTTCCCACGTCCACTCCGGCACGCCCTCGGCCGTCATCCTGAGCCCGGAGCCTGGTCTGATCCACCGGCTCTCAGGCATGCCCACTTCAGCGTAGATGTATACGCTGGAGGGTTGCTCTTCGGCCGCGGCCGCCGCCGTACCAGGAGTGACTCTGCCGACCGCGCGGGCCTGCGCGAAGAGCGCGCGCTTTTGGACGGGCTCGCTGAGGACGCCCGACGCGGCCGATAGGCCACCCCGAAGGCTCAAGCGACCGAGTACCCTGGAAAGCCTGACGGCCGTATCGGGAGGAAGGGATTTCAGTTCCTCGCCGCAGACAACGCAGCGCTCGATACCGGTCTCTTCCTGGACCGCAAAGTCGTGTCGGCTGCAACCGAGATAGACCGGCGGGGCGATGGCTGACTTCACGTCTTCCGCCTCGTCTTCGGGGACATCCTCCACGACCACCTCCACCGTCTGTGCCCGCAGACCAGATCCGGCGGCAAAGACCGCCAAGGCGGCGACCCCCGCCAACATAAAAATCTTATTTTTGAGGCTCATGGCACCCCCCTCAAAAACGCATCAGGCAGTCCTTGGCGGCCTTGCACCAGTAGATGCAGGAGTCCTTCGCAGTGTAGGCGACGGACTTCTTGCACTCAGGGCAGGGCCGCTTGGCCTCGTCCGAGAAGAACTCGACCTGTGCCCCGCAGTGCGGACACTTGATATAACGGACCTTAAGCCCCTTGTCCCTTCCGGGGCACTGGGTGAACATACTCGTTTCCGGAAATTGAGACAAACAGCCAGGCTCTTTGTCTCATTTTTGAACCGCGAATTTGAGACAAAGAGCCTGGCTGTTTGTCTCATTTTTTGCCTCAGGTTAATTATATAAGGTATTGCTTGGTCTCGTCCGGGGTCAGGGGGGTGACGGGCACCTCTTGCGTCTGCCCCCCGTGCGTCACGCGGACGGTCACCGCCTTCTCCTTCTGGTCGAAGTAGCGCGCCACGAGGCGGCCGGCCAGGAGCCGGGTCTCCTCTGTGTCAAGATCAGCGCCGCGGCCCAGGGCCGAGGGGCCGGATGCCTCCGGCAATGGCTGAAACAAGTGATCCCCCTCCCGGACGCAGGCCTCGATCATGGCGTTGTCGCGTTCGTCGCGGCCGACCACGAGCTTGGCGCCGGGTGTCAGGCGGAAGTGACGGCCGTGGTTGAGGACCTTGACGTCTTCAAGGGTCAAGAGGTCGTGGTCGATCAGGTCGCGGACGCGGCGCGCAAAGTTGGGGTCGGTCAAGAGGCACCCGCCGGCTGCGCACGGATAATCCTTGATGTGCAGCTGTTCGGCGAGCTGGATCTGCGCCTTGCGGCTGCGGCCCGAGATCTCCAGGAGCTTCTCGCGGTCCACCCAGCCGTTTTTCTCCGGAACGGTCGGCTCCATGAGCTTCGCGCTCAAGGGCCTTAACAGGATGCCCTCCACCCCCGCCTCTTTCTCGACCGTCTGCATGGCGCGGCTGTGCTGGGACATGGGGCGCTGGCCGAGGACCTCGCCGGTGATGATGAACGAAGCGCCGAGCTCCTGCATGAGCTGGCGGGCCTTCCTGAGCATCATGATGCGGCAGTCGATGCAGGGGTTCATGTTGCTGCCGTAGCCGTGGCGGGGGGCCTTGAGCATCTCCAAAAAATCCTGCGTCACGTTGATGACCTTCAGGGGGATGTTCAGCTGTTCGCTGACGAACGTCGCTTCATGGCGGCAGCCCCTGGAACCCGCCGCAGACCCCTTTGGGTCGCCGCTGTGCTTGCGGTCGCACCGGCAGAAGGGCGAGACGAAGTTGACGGCGCAGACTTCCACCCCTTGCTCCATGATGACCTTGGTCGCGAGGGTGCTGTCAAGACCGCCTGAGATAAGGGACAAGGCCTTCATAATATTAAGTTGAGCATCCCGCCGACGAGGAGGGTCGCGGCCAGCATGAGGGCGGTCGCGGTCGCGAGAGACCTGCCGCCGAGCTCCTTGAAGAAGATGACGAAGGTCGCGATGCAGGGGAACGACATCGCCAGGACCACGCACGCGATGATGAGCTGTTTGAGCGTCAGGTTAAGCGGCACCAGGAGCCCCGCGGCGATGTCCTTGCGCAGGAAGCCGATGATCAGGGGAAAGACCGCCTCTTTGGGAAGGCCCAGGACCTTCACCATCACCGGCCCGAAGAAGTCACTGACCCAGCGCAAGACATTGACGTATTGCAGCAAGTTGACGACGAGGACACCCAGGATGACATAGGGAAGCGCGTCCACGATGAACTCCTTGACGCGGATCCAAAGCTTCGTGAAGATGACGGAAAACGGCGGCCAGCGGTACGGCGGGATCTCGAGGACGAGCTCCTGGCTGTAACCCTTGAGCGTCCTGTTGAGGATGAAGCCGATCACGACCCACGACATGAAGAGCGTCGCAGCGACGACGACGAGGGGCGCAGGGCCGTGATCGCCCAGGAGCTTGATGATCATCGCCTGCAGGGCCGCGCACGGCACGCCGATCGATATCAGCGTCGAGGCGATGAAGCGCTCGCGCCGGCTCTCCAGGACCCGGGTCGCCATGATGCCGGGGACGTTACAGCCGAAGCCCAAGAGGATGGGGATGATGGCAAAGCCGTGAAGGCCGATCTTGTGCATGAAGGTATCGAGCAACAACGCAAAACGCGGCAGGTAGCCGACGTCCTCCAAGATGCCCAAGACAAGATAGAACGCGATGATATACGGCAGGACCATGTCGAACTCGACGTACGGCGCCGTCGTCAACAGGCCGATCGAGTTCTTAAAATCGATCTGTCCGTTCGTCAAGGAACCCAGCAGGATATGGTGCCCGAAGGTCCCCTCTTTCAAAAACCCGCTCAGCCGCAGGAGGACCGGCGCGTACAGGTTGTGGAAAACGGGATCAAAGACATACGTGATGAGCCCCTCGCCGATGAAGCGCACGACCTTGAACATGACGGCGATGACGCCGATCCCCATCAGGAGGCCGGTGAAGGGCCTGACGGACGCGTCCTCCAGGACCTCCTTCCAGGTGTGGTGGCGGTGGGTGAGCTTCTGGACCTGGCTGACGATCGCGCCCACTTCCTGCCAGAGCTCGTCGTGGGTGCGGTTGCGCACGGCGCGGGCCTTGGCCTCCAGGAAGCGCTCCTTGATGACCTTGATGCCCAGCCCCGTGACGGCGCAGGTCGCGATAACCGGCACGCCCAGCAACGCCTGCATCTTGGCGACGTCGATCTCGATGCCGCGGTGCGTCAGGTCGTCGCACATGTTCAGGACGACGATGACGGGATAGCCCTGGTCGATCAGGTCGAGGGTCAGGTGGAGGTTGCGCTCGAGGTTGGTCGCGTCGACGATGTTGAGGACGACGGCGCCCTGGTCGCGCCGGAAGGTGTCCTTCAAGAGCTGGCGGGCGACCTCTTCGGCCTTGGAGCCCGGCTCGAGGCTGTACGTCCCGGGCAGGTCGATGACCTCCCGCTTCTCGCCCTCGACGGTCGTGAAGCCCTTGCGGAACTCCACCGTCGTGCCCGCGTAGTTGGACGTGATGACGTGCACGCCTGTCAGGCGCGCAAAGACGACGCTCTTTCCGACATTGGGATTGCCGACGAGGAGGATCTTGTCCATGGAAAGCGGTCTATGAGGAGACCGGCGGGCTGTCGACGACGATCTTCTCCGCCATGCCGTGGCCGATGGCGATCGTGGACCGCCCTACCTTCAGCGCCACCGGCCCGCGAAGGGCAAAGGAGCTGATCTTGATGACCGTGACCCCCGGCCTTAAGCCGAGGGCCGCCAGGCGGGCCATGGCCATCCGGCCCGCCGCGATCTCCAGGATCTTCGCCTTGACGTTCTTCTTTACCTTGTTCAGGGACGTCTTATGCATACTGTATTGATTATAAACGAACCGCCGCCGGAGTCAAGGGAATACCCCCTCCC